>JAISIL010000141.1 GCA_031262035.1 Spirochaetaceae bacterium
GACGGTTCCTGACTTCTTTTACTTCGCCGGGTGAAGTATAGATTTTTGGAGGATAGATTTTGGCGAATTTTATAAAATGTCCCAACTGTGGTGAGCTTGGGCAGGAAGTGGGCACAAAATGCAAGGCTTGTGATTACCCGGTGACCCTCACGGAGATGAAAACCGTGATGGCTATGCCGATGCCCCAGGTCAACAAGTATATTGCTTCCTATCGGGAGCAGATGGCGGCAGACCCCAATTCTAAGCCGCTTAATGGTTCAATCGCTATGTGTTATCTGCGCTTGAAAATGTATGACAAGGCTCTTCCGTGCTTTGAGAAGGCCATGGAAGAGAATTTCGAGGATTCAACCCCCTTCTTCTACGCTGCTGTATGTATCCTAAAAGGACAAAAGGCCTTTGTCCATAACCGCCAAGAGATTGATAAGATTCTGGAGTATATCAACGCTGCCAAAATGATTGAGGCTAAGCCAATCTATGAATATTTTGAGGCGTATGTCCGGTATGATTATTTTGGCAGAAAGTTTATGAAAGTTCCTCCTGCATGGCAGGAAGTATTACAACAGTCAAAAGACTCCGGAATATCGGATGAGGAAATTGCGCTCTTTTACCAAACAATTGGGGTGGAGCGTCCATCATGTCTATAATGGGGGAACCCGTTTAGAAATAAATTCGCAGATAAGGAGTGAAATCATGGGATTAGGTAGTGCACTGGTAGGTGCGGCTGTTAGTAAGGCTGCAGAATCCATCGGCAAGAGTTACGATTTGAAGTCGGCGCTGAAGGGGAAGACCCCCGAACAGCAAAGTATTGTCAAGTATTTTCTACAGCCTGAAGGTTGTATGAAAAAAAACATTTCAGACACAGAGTATGAGCAACTGGTCAATACAAAATATAGCAGCCTGAATCTGAAACAAAAGGCCCTAGATAAAACTGGTGTGGACGAATCACAGGTAAACGAAATCCCGCCGGTTGAATTTAGAGGCTGGAACTATAATAAAAATGCCTATGTTAAGGCCGGCAAGGACAATCGGCTTCGTACTACTTCCATTCAGAGTACATGGCTTCTTTTCAGCGATAAACAGATTTATATTTACCAATACACCTTTGATATGCTGGATGAAAAAAAGAAGGAGCGGACAGAGGAATATTTCTATAAAGACGTAACTAATTTCTCATCTTCTTCACAAACGGATACGGAAGAGGTTATTGAAAAAGGCCAGCCTGTTAAAAAAGAAATAGACCACGATGTCTTTTCAATTGTCGTGCCCGGTGACAAATTTACTTGCGACTTATCCGATGTCGATGAGGCTGCAGATAGAATACAGGCAATGAAAGCAAAATTGCGCGAAAAGAAGAGCTGATTGAATAGGCAGGTTGTTTATCTAGCAATCTGCCTAGCCAATCAAATGCGTATGGGAATAGAACTTGTCACGATTCCAGATACAGAAAAGGAAGTACAAGATTATGTGTGGAGACGTATTCTATATAGGCCAGAAACGAATATTCGGAGGGCGGTAGTATATATACTGATATATATAGGTATTATGGTATTTATATCTGCCATTTCGATATTTCTTATTACTAATATGGTTCAGCGGCTTAGTAAGTGGATTATTCCTATATGTGTTCTCTCTTATTTTTTTCTCAGCCTTGTTATTTGTGCAAAAAAGGCTTTAATAGGATTAGTCCATTTGTACCAGCATTATGCACCAGAAAATGTGCGTCGGAGATGCATTTTTAAGCCGACTTGTTCGGAATATATGATTTTGGCTATAGAAAAGTATGGAGTAGTAAGAGGTCTCTGTAAAGGGCTCTATAGGCTTTTTGTACGATGCAATGGATTTTACTACTCGATAGATTATCCATAAACCAGTGGAGGATTTAGAAATGGCTTTATTTGGCAGGAGTAAAAGCGCGGAAGGCGGCTTTATGGACGTTATCCGCTGCGACCAGCCGGAGTATCTTGTCTGGAAGTGGCGCCCGGAAGTTGCCGAGGCCATAGACGATACACGTAAGGAAGCGGGACATTCACGGGAAGGCGTCAATGCGACTACTAAAGAAAACGCCATCCGCTACGGCTCTACCTTGAGGGTTAAAGACGGGGAAGTTGCAGCTTTCGTTTATCAACAGCAGGATGGGACGCTTCAAGACTTTATTGAGGGGCCTTATGACG
Source organism: Spirochaetaceae bacterium (assembly GCA_031262035.1). Taxonomy (GTDB): domain Bacteria; phylum Spirochaetota; class Spirochaetia; order Treponematales; family Breznakiellaceae; genus JAISIL01. The sequence continues at coordinate 2,172 of JAISIL010000141.1, forward strand.
GCACCATCAAGACGGCTAACTTTCCCATACTGAGCCGGATTGTCGGGGCGGCCTTTGGAGGTAACTCGCCTTTCCAGGCGGAAGTCTATTTCATCAACCTGGCGGGGATCCAACAAATACGCTTTGGTGTTCCCTACTTTGATGTGTTTGACCCCCGGTTTATGGATTTTGCTGTCCCTGTCGCTGTCCGTGGGACGTTGACGTTTCATCTCACCGACTACAGGGCCTTTATCAAACTTCACAGGCTTATCGACTTTAACCTTGAAACATTCAAGAGCCAGATAAAGTCCGGATTGGCAAGGTATATCAAGGCCGTTGTGTCAAACGCACCCGCTAACAATAACATTCCGGTCATGCAGCTTGAACGCAAGATACTTGAAATCAATGACCTGGTTCAGGGCTACATTACGACCCGCATGGAAACCGAGTTTGGGGTTACGGTTAGTTCAATCGACATAGACGCTATTGAGGCCAACAAGGACAGTGAAGGCTATAAGAGCCTTATGTCGGTAACGCGGGATATTGCGGCCCAGACTACCCAGGCACAGGCTAACGTCAATATTCAGAACCTGCAGGATACCCAGAAGATTAACGCTGAAAATATGCAGGAGTCCTTGCGCATACAGAGAGAAGAAATGCAAAGGGCGCAGCGCCTTCAGACAGAAGGGGCAAACTTCGCCGTGCATCAGCTTGACCAGCAGGCAGATGTGGCAAAGACTGCGGCTCTTCCTTTTCCCGCGTCCAGTTCGCCAGCGTGGATAAATTGAGCTTGTTAGCGCTCGCTTTCCATTCGCTGATTATGAGTTCTTTTTCTTCTTCGCTGTATCTCGTCATGCCTAAAACCTCCAGTCATTATTCTTGCCGGAAGTTTAGCACTTTACTTCACATATTAAAAGGTGAGGCCTTTTTGACGTATACCAGTCTTCTTATACGCCGTTGCGTCTGCTTCACATGCTCAATTTTTCATTCCAATATCTGCACATATTCTGTTCCGTATATCTCTTTATAAATCCTTTTATATCGTTCAACCGCGTCTTGATTACTATTAAAATCTTCAGGCTCAATATTATCATCTGTATTTGAATCAATACTCATATAATGCCGACTATCATTTTTGCTGTTACCCCATTTAAAATAGGGCATTATATCAAATTCTAAATGCTTAGTTTTTTCATTTACTTGGTCGGCATAATTAAATGTTCCCATATTTAATGGGTCATTCTTTTCTGTTACAAGTTTTCCACTCTTATTATAAACTGCTTCAAAATGCCCATCTTCCGAAATAAATTTTGTGTTATATTCACCATCTTTTCCAAACATATGAAATATACTATTATTGGGTGTTACTAATTTCCATTTAAATGGTGATTCATTTTTTTGGATTGTTTCAATCATTTCATCAAGTGTTAGAGGCGCTCTTGAAAAATAATTCCGAAAATAATGTTCGCTTTTGCTTATTCGATCTACAATACTTATCAAATTACATACTTTATAACCAATACTTATATATTCCTCATCATTCATAGTATCAATATCTATAATACCACTTTTAATTTGAAATATTACATAATCCAATTTTATTTGTGCGGAAATTTTGTTTTCTGTACTTCCTTTCATTCCGGCACATGAGACAACCACCCCAGTAATGATAAAGGCCATTATTGCCACTATTATCAAAACATATTTATTCAGCTTTAATCGTTCCATTATCAATTCCAAGCGGTTCAGAATCAGACGGATTTTGTGTCCATTTTTCAAGGCTTGGCTCTGCGATGCTGCTTTGTACCTGGGTTTTATGCATTTGCGGCAGCCCTCTCTCCTGCTTTCTTAATCTTCTTTTCATAGTCCAGAAGAAGTTGCTGGCACTTATGGAGGCTGATTTCTTTTTCCGTTCTCTGTGAATAGCACAATTTAACTTCAAGAATCTTCTTTCCCTGTTTTATGAGTTCATGGTCAATTTTGAAGTTAAACCAGGCCTCATTTATCTCATCCGCTGGGTTTATAACAGCTTTTTTTAAAAAGTCCCTATCCCTGGAATATTTCTGTTTTTCAATTCCGAACAATAATCGTAGTTCTGAAAGTGCAAAGGTAGCAGTCCATTGCCCTTCCTTATTGCCATATTTACCCATTTCAGTTTCATGGCTCTTTGCAATTTCGTATTGACGGATAGCGTATTCGCCTTTAAGCTTGCCTATTTCTTTCAAAATTAAAGGCGTATAAAAATACTTTGCTTCAATGAGCCGTGACAAAAGTTCACTCGTAAAAACCATGTACCCTAACTTTAATTCATCATCATATCCGACGGATGAAAACCAATTATATGCTTTAAAGCTATTCACTTTAGAAATATCAGGAAGATATACTTCTGTTTTCAGTAATCCCCTCAGCGTTTCCTGAAAATCATCCAGATTTTTCCCTTCATGGGGATTGTTTCCCAGAGCTTTGCAATAATCGGTAAAGGTAAATTTAACCGTTCTATCTTCAATTTTTTCCAATGGAAAATCAGGCGTTAAATCAGGCAGCAAGCTAAAACCATACAGAACCATCTTCTGGCCCATGGCGGAGAGTTTAAAATGGGCGTTGCGGACTAAGTAATCGTGCTTTTTTACCGTCGCTTTTGATTTCCGTCTTTGCGATGTCTTTAGCAACTGGCTTAGTTGCTCGCTTGTTATTGCCTCTTTCATTTTTTAATTATACTCCGTGAATAAGATTGAAGTCAATACTTGGAGTTATCCACAGTTTGCCTATGGAAACTGGTGTACTATCGGTCGCTCTTCAAGTGTACCATCAGTCGCTTTTAGGTGTACCATTGGTCGCCTCTAGTGCAGTATCAGTCGCTCTTGGGTGTACTATCGGTCGCTCTTAATTAAAAATTTCTACTTCTTAAACTTTATAACTTTTTAATATAAAATGAGTTACTAAACAATTTTAATAAAAAATTCTACTCTGTATTCTTGTATTATGTATATTTGTATAATATAATAGTAATACCTGTGGATATGTGCATAACTTTGGATTCCTCTATCGGGTTTGGAAAACTAGTGCAGTATCAGTCGTGTTTAGTGTACCATCACTCGCGCTTAAACTCAATAGCACCCATACCCGGAAAAAGCTGTATTCAACCCCATGCCATAATTCCGCCAGCGTTATTGATGATATTGCATGAACTGAGCATTCATACCTACTTCTTCTCATTTCCTATACATCTATTATCAATGTCGATATTTTATCTACCGTGTCCTGTAATTCGTTCTCTTTGGCCCTGCAAATAAACTCAACGTTCCTTTTCCTCCAATCAAGACTTTTTATCTGGTCGGCCAATATGACGCCATTAATTTTATCACTATCAATTTTGACTTCAAATGGATAGCCTTTTTCGTGACTCGTTATGGGACAAAATATGCCCAAACCAACCTTGGCATTATATTCCCTGGGAGACAAAACAATCGCCGGACGCTGGCCGCGCTGTTCATGCCCAGACTGCGGGTCAAAATTAAGCCAAACATAATCTCCACTTCCTATTGAAGACGCGGCAAGATGCAAAGCATCGAGAAATTTCTTTTCAGGTATTCCATCATGTTCATTAATATAATATAGATTTGCGCCAACCGGACAATTTCATCACTTTTATCAATTACCTTTATATTGTATTCAGTGATTAAACCCAGCATGTCGGTACGTTTAGGCTCATCTGCGGCTTCAAGTTCGTCAACCACATATTGGGAAGTATATATATCATATTCACCACGTCTTATGGCGTCAAATAACTTACGAATTGCTACATGGCTTGGACGATTTTCATCAAAAAAGAGGTTGAACATCGTCGTTTCAAGATAACCCTTTGGAATTTCCATGCTTTCAATTTACAGTATCATAAATCGTGTGTCAAGATGGTCAAAATGATACAATCTTTATATATTTGGACAGCATTGCGCCCGTATGTCGCATAACGTTATACGCCGTTGCTTCCGCCTTATATTATTTATAATAATATTTTATGGTATTTTTCCATCTGCTTTTAATGATTTTTTTGCTGCAGACAGTGCAATAATGTTTTGATGTCGTTCATCCTTATCATGTTTGGAAATATACCAATCTTGAAACAACTCCTCAAGCAATTTTATAAGTATCCCTGCTTCATCTTCATCAATATCGATGATGGTATTAACATCTTTCTCCATATGTGCACCAATATTTCCGATGGAACGTATCGAATCAATAGAATCCCAAGTTGATACATCAATTTTTCCTTGTAGTCCTTTTATTTCCTCTGAAAGGCTACCCTTAACTACACCCCAAAAATCACGAATCATACCTTGTAAACAACGTCGTGCTAAAGTTGCAGATGCCTTTGGTGATAATGACAATATTCGACAAGCCTCATAATAATCTTCACTTATCTGCTTAGGAATGTAATCTGGAAGTGTCATAGCGCTTGATTCTGGTTTTAATGTCCATTTTAAAATGGGTTCGCCACTAACACCATCTAAACGATGATAGTTTGTATCTTCAGTTGCATGATACAATCCTGCTTCAATAACTAATTCTCGGCAATCAGGATTAGGACATACAATAAAACTTGTAACAAGACCTATTGAAGCAAATTTTGAAGATGAAGCATACAAATGTATATTTGAACTAAAATTTGTTCTTTTGAATATTGTAGTTTTTGTCTTGCAATAAGGACAAGTCCAATTAAATGAATCACTCATCTTTTAACCTCCTATTTTACTCATAACCATATCATTAACAACAAGGTACAAACCGATGACATCGGTAACGGAATTGTATCGAGACATCGGTAACACTTTTTCATAGTTTTACGGCGCCTGAATACGATTTCCACAAGGCTCAACGAGCCCTGACGCCGGGTTTATTGTTCCCAGCATAAAATCATTAAACCATACTTCTGGGTTTTTGTCTACATACTGTTTAATGCCTATCTGGTAACCCGCAAAAGGGTTGCCTACAAATATTCTTTTGCCGTCAAGGTTGATATAGCCCCTGCTGTTCGTCTGCCTCACCTTAAACCCTTTGCCGTAACGCTGCGCTGGATTTTCACCGCCATACTTCCGGCTTGATTTCACATAGACGTCATCGGGAACTTTCATCCCCAGCGCCTCATGCGGCCTGACCGAATTAAACTCTATCCGCCATGCGTCAAATACTTTCTGATGCTCGTTCAGGTTGCCGTCTATCTGTCCTTCAAGCTCCGTCATCATATCTTTATGCATCCGCTCATGCGCCCCGTTTTGTTCCGGATGTCCGGGGTCGTCCCTGTCTATCTTTATTCCCAATGCCATCCACCATACCGAAAGTTTTGTTAATCCCCATAAATTGTTCACATTCCCGAACGGTGGGCCGTTATCAGAGCGCAAATAGGCCGGTAATCCATATTCCTTGAAAAGCCGTATAAACACCGCTTTTACGGCAGGTATATCCCCCTTTTCCGCCACTTGTATCGCTAATATCTTTTTGCTGTATTCGTCCCTCACCGTTAAAGGGTTCACTTTTTCCTTGTCCTTCGTATACCACCAGCCTTTGAAGTCCACCGTCCATAAGTCATTCGGTCCTTCCGGCACGAGCCGTGCCTGTATCCGGTGCTGCTCACCCAGATTCCGCCTCCTCCTCGCTCCCTTATAGCCCGCCCGTTTAAACAGTCTTTCTACACTGCTCCTGGCAGCTCCCTGTTTCCCCGGATTGTTCCGCTTGTATACTGCAAGTATCTTCGCCGCTCCCCATGCCTCATGCAGTTTCTTTATCCGCAGAAGCTCCACGCTCATTGCCTCCGGTATCGCTTTGCTGTTGCTCAACGGCCTCCGGCTCTTTTCCTCAAGCCCCGCCATCCCTTCTAGCAAAAACCGTTCACGCCATTTATACCCCGTCTTTGTACTGATACTGTATTCACGGCATAACTCCGTAAATACAATCCTTCCGTCAAGGGACTTTAACACAAATTCCTGTTTCGCGTCCATTTTGTAACACTCCTTCCACGGCACCGCCAGACCTCCTATCTCTTAGTCTGGTCTTATGTTACCTATTCAGTGTTACCTATGTCTCGCTACAAAAGTGTTACCGATGTCTCGGACGCACCCAAAGCAATGGCGTATAACGTTCCGGGTGTTGGCGACGTTTTTTGGCGGCGAAAAAGGAACGCGAAGCGTTCCAGCCGCCAAAAAATGTGGGTGGAGTGAGCCGTGGGAGCATTTAGGCGACCTACAGCAACTTGATATAGGTTACGCCTTAACAATATAACCGGCATGAGAAAACCAGCCAAGAAGGTCATTTTCGGTAACGAGGGAATAAGCTTCCTGGATTGCTGCCTGTAAGGTATCATTCACTCTGGCTTTTACTTTTCGTAAATAGGCTTTCATTTTGGACCCGCCATTTATGGCGCCATTTCTTCAATGGGATTAAGGTCTGGACTATAGGGGGGAAGATAAAGGAGTTTTGCCTTGGCAGCTTTTATGGCATCCTTGATGCCGTCAACTTTATGTG
>JAISIL010000202.1 GCA_031262035.1 Spirochaetaceae bacterium
TGAGGAATTGATAAATCTGATCAGTTTAGAGCATAAATACATCGAAAAAGATGAAAGTCTCAAACCGGTTTCCTGTTGGAAATTCTTTTTGCAGGCTCTTAATGATAAATTCTATGTGAAGAAGCCTGAGAATAACGGCGTTAATATTTATCCATTTCCTGTAGCTGTAGGCGCGCCTTTTTCAAAACATTTTTATCTTAATATGACACAAAAAGAGGCATCCACAATGCGCCGGGATATGTCTTTCCTTCGTTCGGACATTCGAAAAAATCTTGGCCTTGCAGAAAAAGATACAGACCAATCCTCCGCTGTTTTTCTCAGTGCATCATCATTTGATGTAGTGTTCAGTGCTAGTCAAAATTCGGTAAACGGCTATGCAATACCACATAACCATTTTGCCTGCTATGATGTAAATGCCAATGCGGGAAATAACGGCCTCTATTTAAGGGAGCGCAATTTCTGGAAAGGTGAAAGCAAGAAGGAAGAAGATAAATATCAGGGGAAAATACTTGAAGCACAAAGCAAAAGTTATGATGAATGGAGCAAAAGGCGTAATGCAAAAGACGAAAAACAATTTGACATGATGCAAAACTCTTTCCCCGACGACCTTCCCACCTTTAGAGATTTTTCAAAACAGGCCGAGACTGCCCTTCCGGTAAGCGCTACAGGCGGGCTTAACATTTACGGTGAGTGTTCGATGAAATGGTTTTTACAAAGCCGCCATCTTTTAAACCTTCACAGCAAGAACCTCGAAGCCGAAGCCTTTAGCCCTGCATTGCGGGGTAGTTTCTATCATGCCGTGCTGAGAGCATTTTTTGCACGAGTGAAAAAAGAAGAAGACGCGGGTACTTTTCATAAAGAGCACATGGACACATACAAACGATGGATAGATGAAGAAGTTCTTTCGGCGATACCGGGTTTCATCACTAAGGATGAAGCGCCCGATGTTATAGAGTCATTTGATGCACATGACGAAGACGGTATTGACAACGAGATGCTATCGGAATATAAACCTATCCTGCATGGCCCGCTTGCAAAATCACTTCTTGAATCGGCCTCAAAACCAATTACGGCAAAGCTGGTGAAGTTTATTGATACACTAAAAGATAATTTTGACAAGTTCACACCAATACTGCTCGAAGAAGAATTACATATAAAAGAAAATAACCTTGATATAAACGGGACTCTGGATAATGTTATGAAATCTACTACCCTTGGCCAAACAGTTATTTTTGATTACAAGAGTTCGGATTATGGTATTAGCCCGGCAAAAAGCGGCAAGAGAAAATACACTACTGATAAAAAGACAAAAGAAAAAGTTCTATCAGATACACCTCCTGTTGTTGAGGATTTTCAGATACCGCTTTACATCAAGTTATATGAGGCAAACCACAAGATGGAAAACAAGGCCGATGAAGTAAATGCCGCATCGTTTTTGATAATTTCAAAGGCAGCAAAGAAGCAGGTCCTCGGAGATGGGCCGCGGGAGGATTATAACGCTTCGATACAGTTATGTGATGATATGATAGCGGCATTTACCAAAGCTGCACGTGAACTTGACTTTCATAGCAAGTGCGCATCTGACACTGAATGCTTCAAGTGCGATTATATGAGTGTATGCAGGAAGGTCTACCATGTCAAATAAGATTAGTTTCGAACAACTCCGTGATGGTTATGTTGATACACAAGGCAAGAAACATCATGGCCTTGACGAATACCAGAAAGCTACACTGAAAATGCACAACCTTGTGGTAACTGCCGGTGCCGGTTCGGGAAAGACCAGCACACTTGCTGCACGTTATTGCTGGCTTGTGGTGAAACAAGGAATTCCTGTTGATGAAATACTGACACTTACCTTTACAAAAAAAGCTGCGGCAGAAATGTATTCACGTATCTACAAGGAATTATCGGGTTTGATTGAGCCGGCTGCAGAAAACGCTTGCAACAGTTTTGACAAGGCGCATATCGGTACTTTTGATTCCTTTTGTGGAGAAGTGGCGCGTATTGCCGCCCCGCATTACGGCCTTACATCGGAGTTTGCCAACGATGACGGTTCTGCAATTCGTGATTATGCACGGGCACAGGCTGTGCCTTTTTTGCTTGCACATACAAACAATTCTGCAATTAATGCAATAATGCTTGAAAAAGGGTTGATGACCGCCGCAAATGAATTATTTGCAGATCCTGCCATCAAGTATGGGTCGCTGGCAAGGCCGCTTACTATGGAACAGGCCGAGGAAGATTTGCAGAAGCAAAAGGCTGATATTATAGAACACGCAACTTCAATAATTGAATCGATTATTGGCAATGTAGGGATAATGAAGGAAAATTTTGCCGGCATACCCGCAGATAAAACAGGAAACAAAGGTTCCTATGGAGAAAACATAAGGCCTGTAATTAACAATCCTTCACCACAAGTATTTACTCTAACATTTGAGGATATAAAGAAAAAAGCAGATGATTTTATCAATGCACTTTCCTTTTGCAATAAAGCCAGTCTGCAATATGCAAAAAAAGATGATGCAAGTGTTACTGTAAAGGGTGCTCACTCAGAGATAAAAAACATTCTTTTTCCATCACTGATGAATATCTTCAATGTAATGTATCAATGGGATGATATATGTGATATTGTTTACAGGATCGTTGAATTCCAGAACAAAATAAATGACTACAAAAAAGAATCGGGCACTCTATCATTCAATGATATAGCAGACATTGCACTTGATGCATTAATACACTACGATGACATACAGCAAATGTTCAGCAAAAGTTTCCGTGCTATTATGATTGACGAGTTTCAGGATGACAATAAACTACAGAAGGATATAATAAAACTTTTATGCAAAAAGGCTGACGGAACATATGCCTCTGATAAAGTCTTCTTTGTGGGAGACGAAAAGCAGTCGATATATCGTTTTCGCGGCGCGGATGTGTCGGTATTCAAGAGCCTTAAAGACGATGAGCTTATGGACAAAGATAGTGAATGCAGTCTGGAAACAAACTACCGCTCCGAGCCGCCTTTGATTGAGGCCTTCAATAAAATTTTCCCCGATGTGTTTATGCCGCATGCCGATGACTACCAGAATTTTGAAGCACAATACCCTGAAAAGGGTGTTGCGCTGCCAGAGGACACGAACGTAAGCCCCTCCCCGGTGCCTCTGATGCACTTTGCCATTTACGAAAAACCAAAAACCGATTCTTCAAATGATGACTATGATGGAGATAATAACGATAATGAAAACGAAAGCGACTACGAGTATGAGGCGGCATATATTGCAAAAAAAATAATCGAAGTGAAAGCCAGGTCAGCAGACATCAAATTCAGCGATTTTGCTGTTTTGCAAAAGACCTTAACCCATCAGCGTTCCCTTGAAAAGTATTTCAGGCTCGGCGATATTCCCTTTAATTCGGAGCGTCCGAAAAGCCTATTCTTTGATGGCCCTGCAAATGATATAATGAGTGTCATCAAACTGATTGTCTATCCTGACGATCGTTTTTCCCAAGCTGTTTTTTTGCGCTCACCTTTCTCCACATCTGACGACATTACCTTTGCCAAGGAGCTTATGACCGACCGGCGGCCCAGCCTGTCGAAACCACATACCGACAAACCAGACTTAATCAACGAACCGCCACTCATTACTGAAGTCCGCACTTTTGCATCAACACATACAATTGCAGAACTTGTTTCCTGGTTGTGGTATGAAAAGGGCTATCGTTATGAAACGGTGTATCAGGCGCATTTGCAAAACTTCTCTTCGCTCTATGACCTTCTTTTCGGGATTGCAACAGAAGCTGATTCACGCGGGCTTTCACTTTCAGGTTTTATCGACCTTATTGAAGACTACAAAAGCCGTGACGGAAATGCAGAAAAGGAACTTGATTTATCATTACCTCCCGACCCTGAAATGGGGGAAGCGGCGAAAGACGCTGTGCAATTGATGACAGTGCATAAAAGCAAGGGACTGGAATTCCCCTTTGTGTTTATCTACGGTGGTGATATTGGGCAGCAGGGAAATTCTTCACGCGACAGTTCAGCAACAGTGTATAAGAGCAAAGATTATGGCCTCACAATAAACTTGAAAGCGGCAGAAGGATTGCCCACAGGAGAAGATTACCCGCGAAACTATTTTTATAAACTTGCAGAAGATGAAAACAAGCTACAGGAAGAAGCAGAACTTCGCCGCCTCTTTTATGTGGCTATGACTCGTGCAAAACGCGAAGTCTGGCTCACCGCGAATTTCAAGAGGTCAAGTGAAGATCCTTTTAAGGAAGAACCGGGGAAGGTGAAAACGATTCGCAGCTTCCTGCGATTGCTCGGAAAACCCGGCATAATCAATATGCAGCCAAATAAAGAAAAAACACCAAATGAATTAAACTGCGGCACTGTTGAAAGCTTGTATACCATTGAAGCAATTGAACAGGATATATTGATAAAAGTTGATACAACAAAAGTCGAAAGTGATATAATTATTCCGCTTGATGGTAAGCTTGAAATGGCAAAAACACAATATGCAGCATCGAATATCTTTAAAAACCCTGCGCAGCAGGTTATTATAAAATCTGTCAGCCATTTACAGGAAGATGAGCAAAAAGATAATACATCTATTCAAGATATTGCCACCTTAGAAAAACCACCTGAAACTCCCGCTGACATTATTATCAGAAAAGCTGGCCTTACCCCTGGCGACTTTGGCACCATCGTTCATGCCTGTATTGAAGCCTATTTCAGAGGTCAGGTGGAAGTAGAAATCCCTCCCCGTATAAGCGCCAAATTAAGCAAAGAAAACGAGAATACGATTCTTGAAGAAGCATACAAAATGCGCGACCGGTTTTTAGCTTCGGAACTGGGGCAAAAAGCGCAAAATGCCGACTGGCGGGAAACTGAATTTCCTATTGTGTATTATGATGACAATGTTGACATTGACGGAAAGCAGTATCCCCACCGTATCATTAATGGCACCATTGACCTGCTTTTTAGACATGAGGGGATAATCTATATTGTGGACTATAAAACTGATAGTGTTAAAAATCCTGACGACCACAAGCAGCAACTGGAAATCTACAGAAAGGCAGTTGAAGCTATATACAAAACAGATAATGTCCGGGCATTTCTGTTCTATTTACGCTTCGATACTGATAATTTTAAGGAAATAATACCCAAACTGGTCTGAGCATTCCCATCGACGGGAGTTGGCTTTTTTTTGTAGCTTGATAATTTTTACAAGGAATGATAGAATGGCTTATCACAGCCTGCCGGATAATCCTGCAGGGATTAGGGAAGATGTTGTACGATAATTGGTAGGAGATGTAATATATGACAAATTCGGTTATTGACAATACAACTGCCACAGTAGGTGATTTTCTAAAAGAGAATGTAAAAGAAGGCTCAAAACTCTCCATAGTTTCCGCCTATTTTACTATTTTTGCCTATGAAGCAATGAAACAAACTCTTGACCCTGCCGAGAATGTCCGGTTTTTTTGGGAGAAGGAAGGATACTGATACTGATTGATTGACAAGGGTATAGACGTTTTATATAATATGAAATATAATTAAAGAGTAGGAGAAAACTATGAACCTTACAAGTATTGAAATCGATAATTACCGCTCATGCGAGCACACGGTGTTGGAATGCGGAAGCAACCTAACTGCTCTGATTGGCTTGAATGCAGCGGGGAAAAGCAATATTTTGAGTGCTATTTATATACTGGGGCTTTTAGGCAACTTTCAGGATACAAGGTTCCATGCAGATAATGATGGAAATTTGCATGTTTATTTGGAACATGACTCCTGGAAAGCAGAAGTATTTACTAATCTTAGAAAAAGGGCAGAGCCGGAGATGGCTTTCTTGTTTGGTGATTTACTAAATGAGCAGATAAGATTGCCTCTTTATTTCTTTTCAAAAAATTCTGATGAACAATTTGTAAAAGCACGTAAAGCCTTTTTGTCTGAATTATTAGGCAATAATAAGGATGCGGCATTTTATACTACCCTATTCACACGCCTTGATACTATTCAGGATTTCTTTGCAAACATTCGCTATTATCCTTCTTCATTTTATAATGACGCTTCTAATATGGACATTCTTGTAACAACTGACCAACCAAATACACCCTCGGAATGGTTTATTTATAATTTGTATGTGTGTCAATTTAAAGAAAAAGGACTTTATCAAAGGTATAAAGATTTAATATGTAAAAATGGAATGAATCTGGTGGATGATATAATTGTTACACTTGGATCCCCTGGTAATAACAATCCTCATGCTTCATCATTGCCTCAGGCTACTGAAGCTTTAAATGGTAAATATATTACACCTCTTGCTATGACAAATGGGAAAACACTTTTATTCAGCCAACTTTCTGCGGGAACTTATAGAATTATGGCACTGCTATTTTACTTAATTCGTAAT
>JAISIL010000203.1 GCA_031262035.1 Spirochaetaceae bacterium
GAATGATATTGCCTACGGCAAATCACACGAATTTCCGATTACTTATCGTAGATTATTTGTGTCGGCGTAGCCGATTCGTGCTATTCGTGGTTGTAAAAAAAGTAAATGTTTTTGCCCTGCAGTAATTCAGCAAATAATTGTATTTGATTAAATTGCACTTGACTAAATATATCAATTATGCTATACTAAAGGCAGGAGGACAGTAATATGTCTATTTATGATTTTACGGTGAAGAATGACAAGGGGGTAGATGTTTCCCTTGACGACTACAGGGGCAAGGTGTTGCTTGTAGTGAACACGGCGACCGGTTGCGGACTTACTCCGCAGTATGAAGGTTTGGAAAAACTCTATGAAGAATACAAGGACAGGGGCTTTGAGATTCTCGATTTTCCCTGTAACCAGTTTGCCGGTCAGGCGCCGGGGACTATTGATGAAATTAATTCCTTCTGCACACTGAAATATCACACGAGCTTTCCCCGCTTTGCAAAGATTGATGTGAATGGCGATACTGCCGAACCGCTCTGGGTTTGGCTGAAAAAAGAAATCCCTGCAGAAAAAACCGACCTAAAGGCAAAAGCGCTTATTGCAGCAACCAAAAAGATTAGCAGTGCCAAGCTGGAGAGCGACATCAAGTGGAATTTCTGCAAGTTTCTTATTGATAAAGAAGGCAATGCTGTTGAACGTTTTACTCCGACGGTAGAACCGAAGAATATTGCCCAGTCTATTGAAGCGCTTTTATGAAATATGATGCATTAAAGCTGGAAAACCAGCTCTGCTTTCCCTTATATGCGGCATCCAGGGAGGTAATCAAGCTTTACCTCCCCTTCTTAAAACCGCTGGGGCTGACCTATACGCAATACATCACCCTTATGCCCCTCTGGGAAAGAGGCAGTATGAAGTTGAAAGAGCTTGCCAAAACACTGTATTTGACATCGGGGACACTGACGCCGCTGGTAAAAAAACTTGAAAAACAAGGCCTCCTTCGGCGTGAAAAAGATAAGGAAGATGAGCGGGATTTAATAGTCAGTCTTAGCCCTGAAGGTGAAGCCTTACAGGAAAGAGCCCTGCATATTCCACTGGAATTAGGTAAGTGTATCAATCTTCAAGCTGATGAGGCGGCGGAACTCTATCGGCTTTTGTATAAGATTTTATCAACTTGACTAAATAATGGCTTTTTCATAAAATACAGTATCCGCATTTTTTTATAGGAGATTATTTATGGAAAAGCTATTTAAGCTTCGGGAGCACGGCACAACTGTTTCCAAGGAAATTGTTGCCGGGCTTACAACCTTTCTCACCATGGCCTACATTCTGGCTGTGAACCCCGGTATGCTTGGCAGTATTGGTAATGGCATGACTCCGGCGGCTGTTTTTACCGCAACGGTTATAGCATCGGGCATTGCTACATTGGTTATGGCCTTTACGGCAAACCTTCCGGTAGCGCTGGCCCCCGGAATGGGGCTCAATGCCTTCTTTACCTATACGGTTGTATTTGGCATGGGTTATTCCTGGCAGACGGCATTAACGGCAGTTTTCCTGGAAGGTATTTTGTTCATTGTTTTATCGTTCTTCAATGTTCGGGAAGCAATTGTAAAAGCCATTCCCTCAAACCTGAAAAAGGCTGTCGCAGTTGGTATCGGCCTTTTTATTGCACTGATTGGTATGTCCAATGCGCACATCGTTATCAATGATGCAACGGCAGTGCAGGCAGGGGTTGCGGCTCCTGGCACCATACTGGGCCTTAATCTCGGTAGTCCTGATGCCTTGGTTGCAATGATTGGGCTGGGGGTAATCATTATCCTCTATACCCTGAAGGTGCCCGGTGCTGTGTTGCTTGGCATTATTGCAACAACCCTTATCGGTATTCCTTTTGGTGTTACCAGTATTCCCGAAGGCTTCAGTCCTGTTGATGTTCCTGCAGCGCCCCTTCTTTTCCAGTTTAATTTCCATGAGGTATTTTCATTTAAGTTCTTCACAGTGTTCTTTACCTTCCTTTTTGTTGATATTTTCGACACGGTAGGCACCTTGGTAGGTGTTACTACCCAGGCCGGTCTTATCGACAAAAACGGGAATATTCCCAAGGTAAAGCAGGCATTGCTTGCCGATGCGGTCGGCACAGTCGCCGGTGCAGCATTGGGAACAAGCACCGTTACCAGTTATGTAGAAAGCACCTCGGGTGTTGCAGCAGGCGGTCGCACCGGTATGACTTCTCTTGTTACCGGCATTCTGTTCTTTATTGCCTTGTTCTTCTCGCCGCTTTTCCTCTTGATTCCCAGCGCAGCCACTGCTCCGGCGCTTATCTTTGTCGGCTTTTTGATGATGACAGCCGTCACCACCATCGACTTCAAAGACCCCACCGAAGGTATTCCTGCCTTCCTGGCAATCATCATGATGCCCTTTGCTTACAGCATTGCTGAAGGTATCGTTTATGGCATCCTGTCCTATGTGCTCTTAAAGCTGATTACCGGAAAATTCAAGGATATTTCAGTTGTTACCTGGATTATTGCTATAATATTTGTGCTGAGATTCTTCTTGTAATAAACGGGGTAAGGGTGGGTTTGAAACCCACCCTTACCGTAGGGGCGAATAATTATTCGCCCCTACTCCTCTGCAACTATTTCGATTTTAACACCATCATTAAGGTCGGGTTCGTCTTTGGGAGGCACTGTTACCTTGAGGATGCCATTTTTGTAGACGGCTTTAACCTTTTCCTGAGCATATTTATCCATCGGAACATAGAATTTTTCTTTTTCAATGTCTTTTAACTTTAGCCGGCGTTTAAAATATTTGTTGTTTGAATCATCGCCAGAGGCTGTTTCCCCTGCTTCTTTTTTGGGTAATTTTGCAGAAATGACCATGTAATCGCCCTGGAAGCTCAGGCTTAAGTCTTTTTCTTCAAAGCCGGCAAGTGCAAACTCAAAAACCATGCTCATGTCAGTTGCCATATAGACATTCATTGGGGGGTAAGAATAATTGGGGTAGTAGTCTGTATGTTCGTCAAATGCATGTGTTACATTTGCAGTCCAAGCACCTGCGAATGGATTTGGCGGGCAATTACCATTGGTAAAAGGCTTACCGTCCATACCGTAATTGTTGAGGTTTCTTTTCAGTTCCTCACCAAAATCCTGAGCTGCTTCGAAAATCTCATCGAAGATTGAGCTCATGTCATAATAACCGCTTTTGTTCATCATGAACCTCCTAGGCGTTCCAGGCCCCTTTCCGGCGACCTGGGGATATTATCATATCCTACTATAAATATAACAGTATTTTTGAAAAAAGTCAAGTAGATGGTTGCAGGGTCCAGTAATTACAAATTCAAGCCTTGCGTACGGGGGACAGGACAATCTTTTGTTCGGGCTAGTTGAAAGTTCCGCCTGCGGCGGCGTCTTGATGTTATGCCTCCCGACAAAGCTATGACAGCAACTTTCAAATGCCCTCACAAAAGATTGTCCTGCTCCCCCTGCCTCAGGCTTGGCGTTGTAATTCATAATTCCAGCATAGTGTGGGGCAGGGGAGGGAGAGGAAAAGGGCGGGTAAGTTCTCTTATCTTGTTGGGGTGTCTGGGGAAAGCCTTTTGAAATTATTTTGAAAGTTGCTGTCATAGATTGCTCGTAAGGCCGAATTGCAAGACGCCGCCGAAGGCGGAACTTGAAACTAATTTCAAAAGGCTTTCCCCAGACACCCCAGGCCAAGAGATAGCTTAGTGAGATAAGCCGCCCTTTTCCTCTCCTGCCCCGTGCGCTAGGCTTGAATTATGAATTACTCGGTAGGGTCAGATTTTTTACCCAGCGTTCTTTGTTCATGAAATGTTTTGCAATGAAGAACTTGCCTATGTCGGCTAGTTTTAAGATGATATACATTTCCACGGGGCCCAGGGGGGTAAGGAAGGCGAGGAGGAAGGCGCCGGGAATAAAAATCAGGGTATTTACAGAAACATCGGCATACATGCCGGTGGCTGTATCCCCGCCGGCACGGGTTACAGCAAAGAGGACATTTAACAAGGTCTGGAAAGGCAGGTAGGCAAGTATCACCATGACAAGGCCGAAACAGATTTGTCGTGCATCATCGCTTAGGTTGGCAAAAACGATAGGGATAATTACAAGGGACAAAAGAGCTCCGCCAAGGGCTATTACTAGCCCAAGAATGATTGAGCCGCCGTGAAGCCAATCCGAGCGTTTGCGGGCTTCGTCGAGTTTGCCTGCTCCAAGGGAGCCGCCAATTACTACAGCGCTTGCCGTCCATACGCCTCCGAAAACCATAAAGAAGATGTTTGCTATAGAAAAACCTGCCGCCATGCCGGCAACGGTTTCAGCGCCGCCACGGCCATTATACAGGGCGGTCATTACCGTCTCGCTTACTACCCAGGAAAGCTCCGACATCATCATCATAACCGAATTGGCAAAAATCCGCCTGAAAAAGCCTTTTGGACGGTGGAAAATTTTGAGGAAGGGCACGTAGAATTCAGCCTTTGTGTGCCGTGCATAGACGATAAAACTACCGATTTCGACAAACCGGGCAATTACGGTAGAAATAGCGGCGCCGGTAACTTCAAGCCTGGGTGCGCCTAACACACCATATATAAGGAAGATATTGCCTATGGTATTTACCACTGTTGAACAAACCGATATAACCAGGGGAATCTTAGGCCGCCCCATTTCCCGGTAGGAACCGCCGATTGCATTGGAAAGCACCATGGGAACAAGGGTAAAGGAGCAAATTCGCATATAAGGAACTGCTTTTTCGACAATTTCATCTTGTGCAGCATTGCCCATAGTCATTATTTCAATCATCTTGTCGGGAATAAGCCAGCAAAGGGCAAAATAGACAAGGCCTACAATGCTCCCAAAAATTACCTTAAAGCGATAAGCATTTTGCATGCCTTCATTGTTTTTTGCACCACAATATTGGGCAATATAAATACCCCCGGCTGCACACATGGCATTTTCTATAACAATATACACAAAATTTAATTGATTGGTTACATTAACCGCTGCCATAGCAACATCCCCCAGGCCGGCAACCATAAAGTTGTCGATGAGCGAGACAAGGCTTTGTATCATGACCTGGGCCATTACCGGCAGAGCGATACCTAACGCGTGTTTGTAGAACGAAAGGGGGCCGAAGAGTTTTGGGTTCATTTTAGTTTGTGTTATGTAAGAGGCTATTTAATCACCTCAATCTTACAGCTTTTAAGCCCCTTCTTGCGCGTTCCAATTTCTATACCGGCTAATGCCAGATGCGGGGCGGAGGCGTACTTCTCGGCGTAACCTTTGCTGTGAATCTGGGCGAGCGAGGTTTCCGGGGGTTTCTTCTTTAACTCGATGATATACACATCAAATTTCTTTGCCTTCGCCGGCTTCCATTCTATAACAATATCAGAAATACCGTTTGCCGTCCATTCCTCCGCTTTTGCACGGACAGAACAACCCCAGAGGAAAGTGAGCAATACCGTGTGGTACCACGATTCGTCTTTGCCGTACAGTTTGCCCGGTATGGCGGCGAATATTTCTTTGAAAACGGCGAACATTGCATTGAAGTCCCGATTGCCAAGCGCTTCTGCCAGTTGTCCGCTGGCTTTGGATTCTGTATCTCTATCTACATCATATACAGTCGACAGCAAGAGCGCTGATACGCTGTCCCTTACTTCCTGGTTTGGATAGTCCAGAATATAATCGCCGTTTTCATCTTTTCCTTTGAATGTTAGATAGCCTGTCTGTACGAGATAACTTGCGGGCGGCGCCTGAGCAATTTCGTAAGACACCATATCGCTTTCTCGATACAGTTTATGAAGAAAATTTTCCGGCCGGAAGTCATGTATTTTCATATAACTGGTAAGGGACGAAGTAGCGCCGGTGTCTATCCAGAAATTCTTAAACCTCCGCTCATTAAAGAAATGCATGAGAGAGTAGGGATTGTATACGGAATGAACACCGTCAAAAGAAAAACCGTTATAGTAATCCTTGATTCGCCCCAGAAGTTCAGCGCGGGTAATATGCATTTCTTCAACACAGCGTTCAATATGTTCGGCATACACGCGTTCCATTTCTTTCTGGGTACAGCCCAGAAAACAGGCGTAATCTTCCTGAGTTGTCAGTTCTATCAGATGATTAAATACAGAAAAAACTCCTGCCTTTGCAATCTTTGTAAGACCGGTTAATAAAAAACAACAAATTTCAGCTTCCCTGTCTTTTGTCGACGCATAAAACTCCCGCATAAACGCGCTCACTTCCTGCGCTTTC
>JAISIL010000040.1 GCA_031262035.1 Spirochaetaceae bacterium
TACAGGGGCTTAATTATAATTATGCCCCAGGTGTATTTCAATACAACCCACCCGGAAGATAAATAGCCTATATGCAGAATAACAATTCAGTCCATCGATTGAAGAATTCAGTATAGGCAGAATTATAATTCATACCTGTCTTAATTCAACTACAGATGACTCATAGCCTGCTCAACACTCCGTTTTACCGAAGCGCATGACTATAATATACCTAATACTGGCGAAAACCTTAGTCAAAGAAGACTACCACGAATGTCACGAATGGCGCTTCGCGCGGACACGAATGAGAAATATTCGTGTCCGCGTAGCGGATTCGTGTGTATTCGTGGTAGTTATTAACCGCGAACCGCGTGACGCATGTATGCGTTGACCACGCGAACGGGCTCCGGTGGTTGAGCTTGTCGAAACTACCACGAAATGCACAAAGGTGCCTGGCACCTTGAAACCTCACTCAATTTCCATCCTCTTTGTGATGCACTTGACAACTAGGGCTGATTGTGGCAGACTGAAAGGCGTGAGGAGGTAAATCTATGAAAATTATCTTATGCATTTGTCTTTTTGCAATTGGTATTGCAGAAGCATATACACAAGATTGGGGTTTTGTGCGTTCTGTCGCCTGGGGCAAGACATTTTGGGCGGATATGAATGGGGAATTGCTGCGCGGCGAATTTTCCTGGGCAAAAAATGACCCTGCCTACTACTTTAAAGATATTAATCGCACAGATTATACCGGCTATGTATTTGGAAATGCCGCAGTTAATTTTCCCTTATTTTCATGGGATAATGAAGAGCGCGATATTTCAGTTAGTGTAGGTATTCCGGTAGCATTTGAGATATGGATGGGCCCGTCTGAAGATACATTTCCGGTGCAGAACACAGATTATCATATAGGATTACCTGAACCATCAGTCCTGTTTCGTTTTAATCCATTTATAGGAATTAAGAACGCCGGTTTTCGTGTATCATTTGCCCGCCATGAAAGCACTCATATCAGTGATGAGATGCAAATCTACCGTGATGCGCAGGATGATATCGCATTAAAACGAATGGATGTTGCAAGCACGCATCAGGAAATCCGTTTTATTATAAATGACCCTGATGGTTCCCGTGATTGGAACAACAGTGTTCGATTTGGTTTTATATTCGATTTACTTCGTTTAGAACAAAAACATACCGGCTGGTATTTAAGTGAAGGCATTGGACAGGACGCTTCATTGGTTGAACCAAATAAAACATTTATATTTTATCTGCAAGACCAATTTCAAACTGCCTCCTTTGGCCCCGGTTTTCAAGGCATTGCATCAATTGAACTACGAATACGCGATAGACACCGTTACCCAATAGGTTATTCAACTAAAATGGATTCGCCTGAAATACATTTTGTTCCCTGTGTGAACTTATTACTTGGAATACGATACTACAGGCCCAATTCTGAAAATGATTTCTATTCAAAAATAGGTTTGGCCTTTCGCTATTACTATGGCATAAATCCCTACGGCCAATACCGTTCATTACTCAACTACCAGCAGATGGGTATCTGTATATTGCTGGAATAGATTTATTAGCCATTTTCAAACTGACTGTTATACAAGTCTGCATAAAAACCGCCTTTTGCTAAAAGGTCGTGGTGGTTGCCTTGTTCGACGATATCACCGTCGCGCATCACCAAAATATTATCTGCGTCGCGTATGGTGCTGAGGCGGTGGGCAATCACAAAACTGGTTCTGTTTTGCATGAGCACATTCATTGCCTTCTGAATAAGCTCCTCGGTGCGGGTGTCTACGCTGGATGTTGCTTCGTCAAGGATTAAGACAGGGCGGTCGGCCAAGATGGCACGGGCGATAGTGAGAAGTTGTTTCTGCCCCTGGCTTATGTTTGTTGCGTCTTCGTTAAGCTCGGTATTGTAGCCTGCCGGTAAGGTTCGGATAAAATGGTCTGCATAGGCGGCCTTTGCGGCATTTATTACCTCCTCGTCTGTTGCCTCCAGGCGGCCGTAACGAAGGTTCTCCATGATGGTTCCCTGAAAGAGCCAGGTATCCTGCAAAACCATACCGAAGTTTGAACGAAGGTCGGCACGCTTAAATTCACGCAGGTCATGGCCGTCGAGTTTAATGCTCCCGCTTAGAACATCGTAAAAACGCATAAGAAGTTTCACCATCGTGGTTTTGCCTGCGCCTGTAGGGCCTACTATGGCAATCATCTGCCCCGGCTGCACTATTGAATTAAAATTATTGATGATGATTTTATCCGGGTCATAACCAAAGCGCACATTGTCAAAAACCACATGCCCTAAAGCATGGCCCGGCCTTGGCATCCAGTTATCATCGCCAATAGGTGGGCAGGCGGTTTGCGCAGCAAACTGTTCCGGATGCACAGCATCCCTTTCCTCTTCTTCTTCAAGAAATTCGAAGATGCGTTCCGCACCGGCGGCCATACTTTGCAGCATGTTAGACACTTGAGCCAATTGGTTTATCGGCTGGGTAAAATTCCGCACATATTGTATAAATGCTTGTATATCACCAACAGTGATTATTCCACGGAAGGCAAAGATGCCGCCCGAGATTGCCACTACTGCATAGCCTAAATTACCGACAAAGTTCATGAAGGGGCCCATCATACCGCCAAAGAACTGGCTTTTCCAGGCCGATTCATAGAGCTCATCATTTATCTTGTCAAAGTTTTCAATTGCCTTTTTTTCATAGTTGAACAGTTTTACTACCTGCTGGCCTGCAATAGTTTCTTCTACTTCGCCGTTTACCTCGCCTAATTTGCGCTGCTGGGCCTTAAAGTATTTCTGGCTGTGCTTCATTATAGTACTTACAATAACAATCGATAGAGGAATGATAATCAGGGTGACAAGCGTCATCAGCACATTAATGGTAAGCATCATAACAAGAACACCAAGCATAGTTACTACACTGGTAATCAATTGCACAACGGCCTGGTTAAGGCTCTGACCAAAGGTGTCTACATCGTTTGTAATACGGGATAAGACATCGCCGACTGTCTTGCTTTCAAAGTATTTCATTGGCATGCGGCCAATCTTTTGGCTAATACCTTTACGCAAATCGTAACAGACCTTTTGCGAAAGGTTTGCCATAAGCCAGCCCATAATACCGTTAAACACAGAGGCTATTACATAAAGGCTCATCATAAAAGACAGTATTTGTGCTATGCGAGTAAAATTAATCTCGCCTGTTTTTGCAATCTTTGCTACCGTGCCTTTATACAGTTCCGTTATGGCAAGGCTCGAAATCTTTGGCCCTATAATATTAAAGATAGTGCTTGCCACTGCCAGCACAATAATACATATAAAAGGCCCCTTATAAGATGCAAGAAACCTGAACATTTTTTTAACGGTGCCTTTAAAATCCTTCGGTTTTTCAACAATACGCCCCCGCATCGGCCCCTGCCGCCTGACAGGCGGCCGCATCGTCTTTGTATCATCACGCATATCACTCATTGCCGGCCTCCTTGGGGCATTGCCGAAGGCGAACATTAACGGGCGGAATATATTCCGCCCCTACAGTCTCGCGTGACAATTCTTCCTCGCTTAACTGCGACCTTGCAATCTCCCGATAGGTCTCGCAGCTCTGCATCAATTCACTGTGTGTCCCCTGCCCCATCATTTTGCCTTCATCCAAAACAATAATATTGTCTGCATGCAGCACGGTTGATATACGCTGGGCTACTATAATCACCGTAGCGCTCTTGCATTTTTCCCGGAGCGCATTTCGCAGGGCTGCATCGGTTTTATAATCAAGCGCAGAAAAACTATCATCAAAAACCAGTATCTTAGGCCTTTTTGCAATGGCCCTTGCTATAGCCAATCGCTGTTTCTGCCCACCCGATACATTGCTTCCCCCTTCTGCAATGGGGCTGTCATATGTCTCAGGCTTTTCTTCTATAAACTCTGTAGCCTGTGCTATTTCGGCGGCTTCTTTCATCCTTTGTGTGCCATCAGAGGGCGGAATATATTCCGCCCCTACGGCTGCGCCGTCCTTGGATGCCCTTGCTCCTCCCCCCTCCGGGGGGAGGTTGGGTGGGGGGTTCTCCTGCATCTCCCCCTCCTCTTGTCCAAACATAATATTACTGCCAATCGTTCCACTAAACAACACAGCCTTTTGCGGCACAAAACCCATAATGCGGTGCAACTCGTGCAGTGTCATATTACGCACATCAATACCATCAATGCTAACACTGCCGCCTGTGGCATCATAAAAACGGGGCAGCAAATTCACCAGGCTCGATTTCCCCGAACCGGTGCTGCCTATAATTGCTGTAATTTCACCCGGCTGTGCAGTAAAACTGATATGTTCAATTGCATCTGCCGGCATATCGGTTTCCGTTTCGGTTCCAGTTTCTTTTAATGCCGGGTAGTGAAATGATACATCGTTGTATTGCACAATACCCTGCCAGGCTGGTGTGCCATCGGGTTTCACCCCCTGTAGGGGCGTTGCGCGCAACGCCCCTACAGGGTCCTGGATTATCGGTTCTGTATTGCACACTTCTTCAATCCGGCCCACGGCAACATTGGCACGGGGAAGCATGATAGAAATCATACTTATCATCATAAAGGACATAACAATCATCATGGCATAGGTCATAAAGGCAATAAGGTCGCCAACCAGTAAATCACCTAAATCAATTCGCTTTGCGGCAAACCAGATAATCATACACATGATGCCGTTCATTAAAAGCATCATTCCCGGATTCATAAAGGACATGACACGATTGGTAAAGCGCTGTGTCCGCATTAAATCAGTGTTTGCATCATCAAAACGCTTTTCTTCAAACTGCTCGCGCGAAAAGGCACGAATTACAGAAAGACCGGTAAGTATTTCACGGCTTACCTGATTCACCTTATCGACCATTTTTTGCAGCAGCCGAAACTTGGGCATTGTCAAACTGAACATAGTTACTACCAGCACCGAAATAAGGGCAACAGCAATCACAATAATCCAGGCAAGGCCGGTCTTTTTACCGGCAACCATTACAATGCCGCCAATCCCCATCACCGGCGAAAAAAGCACCATTCGTAAAATCAGAACGATAACAAATTGAATCTGCTGTATATCATTTGTGTTCCGGGTAATAAGGCTGGCTGTCGTAAAATAATCAAGCTCCTTACCGGAAAACGAAAGGGTCTTCAGATAGGTCTTTCGCCTGAGGTCCCGCCCAATCTTCGCCGCAGTCCGGCTTGCCAGAAAACCGACAACAATAGCCACCCCAAGGCCGAGAAGAGCAATGAGCAGCATCTTGAGCCCCTGCCGCCACATATAGGAAATCTGAATCTGCGCTAATTCTTCCTTGGTATGAGCCGCCTTCACCGCAGCCACCGTGGCAGCATCCCCTTCGATGCCCCCATTCATGATGCCCACATCTACAATGCTGCTTGTAATATTCGGCAAAGCAAGATCGCAAAAAGCCTGCACCACAAGAAGGGCCATAATGACCACCACAACCGGCACAGACCCCTTCAAATACTTAAAAACTCCCACTTTTATTCCTTAACTTAACTATAATACAAAACCCAAAAAAATTCAAGATCTACCCCCTAGACAAAAAAACGCATTTTCGCTATATTTGGGGTATGACACTAACCGGAAAGGAAAGGAGGTGAGACAGTATGGCGCATATTATCGTTGATGATAACGAACCCTTGGAGAAGGCTATTAAACGCTTCAAGCGGATGGTCGAAAAAGAAGGGATTATTCGTGAATTCAAAAAACGTGAGTATTACGAGAAGCCTTCTACCATTCTTAACCGTAAGAAGAAGTCCCTCAAGCGGAAGCAGCTCCGCAAGACCCGCCAATGGCGGCAGGAGTATTAATTTTTTTAATCCCTTGACAAAAACACCCATTTTCTACTATTATTAAAATATAGATTATGGGTGTTCTTCGTTATCAGTTGCAAAGCCTCTTTACCAATATTCTTTTTATTTCCGCACTGTCAAGTTGGTTTGTTGCCCAGGTTATCAAGGCGCTTATTGTTATTATTCAGGGGCGTTGGCGCAGTGCAGGCGATATTATGACAACCCTTGCCTGGCGAACCGGGGGTATGCCTTCAAGCCATGCCTCTATGGTTTCGGGCCTTACCACAGCGGTGGCCATTAAAGACGGTATCTCATCAGATTTATTTGTAGTCATGTTATTTATGGCGCTGGTTATTATCCGCGACGCCCTTGGAGTGCGTCGTTCTTCGGGCCTGCAAGCCAGGACGCTGAACCAAATGGGGCAATACCTTGCAGACACTGATGATTATGAGTATCAGCCATTAAAGGAAGTGCTTGGCCATAAACCTATGGAAGTTGTTGTCGGTTGTCTGCTTGGCATTATTATTGCAAGTGCTTTAGCCTTTTTATAAACGGACGGAATGAAACATTCTTTTTTACTGAAAAACGGTGTCCTACTTGCATCTCTTGTGGTAAATCTTGTGCTTACCCTGCTTTTTTGGCCGGCACATCAGGGTTTTCTGCCCCCTTCCGGCCCCGATTCGGCGCAGGCGGCGCTTCTTTCCTTTGATAAAACGGAAAATGATGAAGTTTTAACCGATACATTAAGCCTTGCCGGCTTTCATATTGTGTCTTTGTCCGGGCAAACAGTCTATCTGGATGATTTTAGCCGTGTTTTAGAGCTCAGCCCCGAGTATTTTAGCCAAAGAATGATAGCCGAAGACCCGCGACGGGACGGATATGCCGAAAAACTTATCAATTTTTTTGTTTCAGAGGGGCAAAGGCGCCTGTATATTATTCCGGCAGAGGGCCAAAGCCTTTTGGTAGATGATGTCAGCGAAACCCTGAAAAACTTGAGCCTTCCCCCTTTTACCCTCCAGTTTTTCCGTGAAAACATTCCCCTGCGTTATGTCAGTGAGGCACATACCACGCCTCCCTGGCTCAACCTGATTGTTTTTCTCCTTATTGCAGGGCTTTTTATCTATTTTACCAAGATTACCCCCAGCTTAATCATGCTGCTCCTTGGCCTTTTTCCCCTTGCCGTGCAGGGAGGAGCCGGGCTGGCCCTTGCGGCAATCCTTTTTGGCGGGGGTTTTAGCGCCCTGGGGATAGCGGCAAACTATTTCAAGTATCGTCAAAAACCGGCGCCTGTCCAATGCGGCTTTGCCATTGCCTCTTTGCTTGCCTATATATCTTCTATTATTGTGCAGGGCCTTGTTTTGCCGGGCATTTGTGCTTTTATTCTTGCGCTGGGTTTTCCGCTTCTGCTCTTATTCAGCAATTCGGGGAACAAAACCGGCTTTCGGCAATTTGAGCCGGTTTCAATCCGGAAGTATAAGAGCAAAAAGATTTCTCCCCTTAAGGGTGAGGGGCTTATCGCTGTTCTTGCCCTGCTCCTGGCCCTTGTTGCGACCAATATGCAGGGAACAGTGCGCGAGGCTTCGGTGCCCGACAACGCCGATGAGGCGGCCATCCGGGAATTTGCCGGCCGCGAGGCGGCGCGGATTCCTCATTTTGATGATTTTATCGCTCATGCAGAATATCAGCATAACTTCTCGTTTCGTGCTCCCAAAAGGGACGGCTCTGTTCGCCAGGGCTATTTCGATTACAGCCTTGCAAGCGATGGGCTTATTTCGCAGTCGGCCATTCCGGTAGCTTATGTGCAGCGGGTAGAAAGCGACGTTCTGCAAACTCAATTTTACCCACTGGAACAATTGCGCAATTTTCTGCATAATTATACTAGTGCCCAAGAGGCGGCAGCTACAGAGGCTGTGGAAGTGCAGAGCGAGGCCGAGCCTCAAAAACCAAAAGATTCTGCGGTGTATCAGCTTGCTCTTGTGCTGGCGATTATGGCATTTTTTTTATGAAATCATATAGTTTTCCGAAAGGCGGTTTACAGTTTAACGACCCTTTTGCACCCTCGGGCGAAAAGAGCTCTATTGCCCATCTTCCCGGCCTTTTTCTTGTCTCGCTCGACCAGCATTCCGGCAGGGAAGCGATTCCTCTTGTTGAACATGGCAAATCGATAGCCGAGGGCGAGCTTGTCGGGAAGAAGAACGGGCTTTTCTCGGCTAACATTCACTCGCCGCTCCCCGGCAGGGTTCTTCGCACGGTGGAATGGCTTGAAGAAGATGGCGAAGAAATGCTCGGCCTCCTTGTCAGGCTGGAAGGTTCTTTTAATCGCCTGGGGAAACGGGAAGATTACTATACCTGGGAGGACCTGAAGCCTCAGGAGATTCGTAATATAGTAGAAGATTTAGGCATTGTCGAGATGGAAGGCATCGGGCAGCCGGTGTCTGATATGTTCGATGAAGACAGAGAAAGAGCCGGCGGGAAGCCCCTGACCCTGGTGCTGCGCTGTGTGTTCGACGACCCCTGGCTTGCCGCCGATTATACGGTGTGCAGCGAGAGGCTTCTTGCCGTTGCAGAAGGGCTTGCCATTACCTTCAAGATGATTCAGGCTGAAAGAATTATTTTGACCATCTCTACAAAAGAGAAGAAGCTGACCGGGAACCTCGAGTCGGCTATTGCCCCTTATGGCCTTCCCTATTCTATCTGCTATGTGGGGAACCGCTATCCTCAGAGAAACCGAAGGGAACTTGAGATAGCCCTGAACGCTTTTGCTAAAGATGAAGAATTCGAGGCGGCAGGGTATTTTATTATAAGCCCTTCGACAAGCGCTGCAATTCGTGATGCAGTAAAACTACACAAGCCGATTATTGAACGCTATGTTGCAATCGGCGGTTCGGGGGTGCGAAAGCCGCAGGTGCTCAAGGCCCGTATAGGCATGCGCATTGCAGACTTGTTCGATGAATGCGGCGGGCTTCATGAAAAAACCAGATTATTTACCGTCGGTTCGCCTTACAAAGGACGCAAAGTAAAGCTTGATGAACCGGTAACAAAAACAACCAATGCCGTCTGTGCCTACATAGAAGAAGGCCTGGAAAGAAAGGCCTCTATCTGTGCCGGCTGTGGCGAGTGCAGAACGGTTTGTCCGGTTGGGCTCGACCCGGAACGGCTTTACAAGCACATTTTGGCAGAGCCCATAGTGGATTCAGGCGAACTGGCTGATTATGGCAGCAGAAACAATCTCTGCCACGGATGCGGCTGCTGCGATTTGGTCTGTCCTTCAAGGCTGCCTTTAAGCGATGTCATTGTTCGCGGTGCTGCAAAAAGGGGCGCCCATGACTAAGTCTATACCATTACTGTATCAGAAGCCGCAGGTGAATTTAGGCAGCCGTTCTGTGCGAAACAATTGGATGGTAGCGGCTGTATGCTTTGCCTGTGTTATGCAGTCCGCTATTTTCGATTCTGCAAGGTCGCTTGCTATCGCCTTTGTTTCCTGTGCAGGGGCTATTGCCAGTGAATTTTTTATATCGCTTTCAAGAAAGACCTATCATATAGCAGATGGAAGCGCCGTCTGCACGGCATTGATTTTTACCCTCTTGCTGCCCAATAATACAAACCCTGTTGTTGCAATTCTCGGTTCTGCCTTTGCCATTGCCGTAGTCAAGCAGTGTTTTGGCGGGCTTGGTTCAAACTGGCTCAACCCGGCATTGGGCGGCTGGCTCTTTGTCAGAATCAGTTGGCCCGGTTTATTTAGCGAAGTTTCTGAATTTAATCCCGCTCTCCTATCGAGCGCTTCAATTAGCCTGAATGATTTTGTGAATTTCAGTAACCTGCATGTTCTCTCTTACTTTAATGCAGAAATTTCTGCAAATGATATGGCCCTTCTTTTTCAAAATAACTTAGCCCTTATTGCAGACCGCGGGGTCTTTGTCTTTATCATTGGCAGCATTGTCTTGCTTGCAACAAGAAGCACCCGTGCCTGGCGTGCATTGATTTTTCTGGCGTCGTATATACTAACTATGCTTATCTCGGGCGAGACAAACCTTTTTTATTATCTTTTTTCAGGGGGGCTTTTGCTTATTGCTTTTGTCATAACTGCCGACCCTGCAACCGGGGCAAAATCAATTCCGGGCATTATTGCACAGGCACTACTCACCGGGGTGCTGGCTTTTGTTTTCAGGTTTTTTGGAAAGAATGAATTAGGTATTATATATGCAGCGCTTTTAGTCAATGGCCTTATGCCCCTGATTCGCAGCCTGGAAGACAAGCTGCTTTACAGGAGGGCCTTGTGTTAAAGCTACCGCAGATTAAGCTCAATATAAAGATAAACACAGCAAGCCCGGTGTTTAAGTCCTGCATCTTTGCCGCCTGGTTAATCATTCCTGCATTGATTACGTTTGTTTTGTGGTATAACACTGAAACTGTGCGAAGCAGGCATGTCATGGACAACATTAATTATATCATTGCGAACGAAGGTGAAGGTTTTATACTGACAGGTGAAATAGAAGATAAAAGCAATGAATGGGAACGCTGGTATACCACCGATTCAGGCGAGAAAGCAGTGATGTTTTCGCTTATTGACAGTGCCAATGCATCGCCGGTGCTCTGTCTTATTGCAAATGATACCGGTGAGATACAAAAAACTATTCCCCTGAGCACAAACGGGAAAAGGCTCCTTTCGCGTATTTCACCTGAAGAATTTATCTTTCAGATACAGCGTGTAAAAAAGGCATGGGCTAAAGACAATATTAAAGAAGAGATTGAAGAAGAGGTGGAAGAACAATAATGGAAAAGAATGTTATCTGGACTAAGAATCTTATTACCTCAACTTTTGCATGCACAGCCCTTATGGTTATGTCTACAAGTAGGACTGCCTTTGCACTGGTTACTATTGGTGCACTTGTATGGGTGTATATGCTTAGTGCACTGGTCTGTTTTTTTGCACGGCCTATCCTGCCTGAAAAAGTACAAAAGTATGTGCACATTTTTTTAGCGGCATTCTTTTCCTGCCTGTATCAGTTTTTTCTTTTTTTGCTCAACCCGATTCTTGCAATGGAAACAAGTCTTTTTGTCTTTCTTACACCGGTCGGCCTTATTTCTTCTGCTGTATTACGGGATGCAAGAAAATATACCGACCAAAATGCTTTCTTTCTGCCGCTCTGGGAATGCCTGGCCCTTTCGATGATGATACTGGGTATTGCTTTAATACGGGAACCTTTAGGCTATGGTTCACTTTCCGTGCCTGGTAGTGTTTATGGTATAGTAGAAATTATAAGCAGCGAAGACGGCCCCTATTTCCCTGTTCAATTTGCTGCACAGGCTTCAGGCGCCTTATTGATTTTAGGTTTTGCCTATGCTATTTATCGTAGTGTGCAAAACCAGAAAAGCCAGGAGGAGGATGCACAATGAGTATACTCTACTATGCAAGTTTTGCTTTTTTTGCCGCAGTTCCACTGAACCTGATTATAGAACTTGGTTTTGGCCTTGACAATGCAACCGATAAAGAAGAAGCGCCTTTTAAAGCACAGTTATTGCAGTATGGCTGTTTGTTTGTCGAGATAGGCGTCTTGTGGTGTTTCTTTACCTATCTGCTCTCGCCGCTCGGCCTTGGTTTTTTTAAGTACTTCCTTCTTTTTCCTGCCTCGGCCTGTCTTTCAATTGGAGTGAATAGTCTTTTAAAGATTGCGCTTCCTGAATATTATCAAAAAAATTGTTTAAACTTATTGATTAACCGTTTTAACAGCGCTTTTGACGGCATTATCATAGCGGCGATATTTTTTACCCTGCGTTTTGCAACAAATATTCTTGAAGCGCTTTGCCTGACTTTCGGTTTTTGCTTTGGCCTCTTTTTTGCCTTTTATATCTTACGGGCAATCCGCAGAAAATCGCTTGTAGAATTGGTTCCGACGCCTATTCAGGGGATACCGCTTCTGCTTATTTCAGGCGGCCTTCTTTCAATGATATTTTCTTCGATATCAGATTTAATTTTTAGAATAATGGGAATGTAGAGGTTAATAGAGGTTAGCATATGGCACATTGTGTAGTAGAAGAAGCGGAAAAGATACTTGACAAAGAATATCCTGTTTTAAATAAGGGCTTTGTCCGTCTGGTGGATTATATGGGGGGCGATGAAAGGGTTGTGCAGGCAGCCCGTGTCTCTTACGGCAAGGGCACAAAGAGCTACCGGGAAGATTCTGCCCTCATTGACTACCTGCTTCGGCATGAACATACCTCGCCCTTTGAACAGGTAAGCCTTACCTTTCATATAAAGCTGCCTATTTTTGTTGCCCGCCAATGGATACGCCACCGGACAGCAAAGGTAAACGAAATTTCCGGCCGCTATTCTATTATGAAAGATGATTTTTACGAACCGGAGTTAGAGGATATTGCCCTGCAAAGCAGCGATAACCGACAAGGCCGTTCCGAGGAGGCTTTGGATAAAGGGCTTGCCGAAGAAACACGGGATGCAATCAGGGCAGGGCAGCAAAAGGTCTATGCTGAATACAAGGAGCTTATTGATAAAGGTATTGCACGGGAGCTTGCCCGGATAAATCTTCCCCTGTCGCTCTATTCTGAATGGTATTGGCAAATTGATTTACACAATCTTTTTCATTTTTTAAAGCTCCGGCTCGATAGCCATGCACAAAAGGAAATTCGCCTCTATGCCCAGGTGCTCTTTGACATAAGCAAAAAGGTTGCACCCCTTTGCTGTGCCTCATTTGAACGCTGGGTTTTGGGTGCTATTACTTTTTCCAATGAAGAAGTTGAGGAAATTAAAAGAAGATTGGCCGCGAATGACGCAAATAACGCGAATAATAGTATCGGTGCAAATGATGCAAGCACTAAAAGTATACTGAGCGATAAGGCCCTGGAAAGATTAGAAGAAAAATTGCGGTCGGGGAAGCAGTTGTAGAATGAGTATTGAATTGGCGGTATTCCTTGGCAATCCCGGCCCAAAATATGCATACACAAGACACAATGCCGCCTGGCTCCTTGCCGATACACTTCCCGGCGCCTTTGGGACAGAGCTTTATTTCCAGACAAAATTTAAAGGCCGCTATGCCGAAACCGGCGGACGCAAATTCCTTTTACCGGAAACCTTTATGAACGATTCCGGCATGTCGGTGCAGGAAGCGGCTGCCTTTTATAAAATACCTGCAAATGCCATCATTGTCGCCCATGATGAAATTGAATTGCCTTTAGGGACAGTATCCTTAAAGTATGGCGGCGGTTTAGGGGGGCACAATGGTTTACGTTCAATCAAAGCCTGCATTAGCACAGCAGACTTCTGGCGTTTACGCATCGGTGTAGGCCGCCCCGGCGACCGCGAACCGGGAAAAGGCGGCCGCGAAGGCGAACACGGCGACATAGTAGGCTGGGTACTCTCAAGCTTTAGCGAAGCAGAAACACCGGTGCTTGAACAATCGCTTAATGCCGCCGCAGAATTGCTTGGTAAAGTATTCGACAACGAACCGGAAAGCCTGTTGAAGGAATATGCGAAATATAAAGTTGATTATTAAACCACGAATAACACGAATCGGCTGCGCCGACACGAATAATCTATGATGGGTAAGTAAAAATTCGTGTGATTTGCCGTAGGCAATATCATTCGTGTTATTCGTGGCTAAAATTTAATAAACATCTGCACATCAGCAGTATACTTAAAAATCCCCTCCTTGCAGATTAAATAATCGACAGTATCCCCGGCCTGTAATTCAATGCTTTCATCGGCAGTGGACACAAGTGCCGGCTTGAAGGGGGAAGCGGAAAACCATGTCCCTTCGCAGGGAAGCTTTGCAAGGATTGCCTTGCCCTGCCGCTTGGGGAAGTTTTTTGCCGGAAAGCTGCTTTGCACAGCTTTTTTTGCGGCGCTTTTCAGGTCGGCCTCCCAGGGGTCATCTGCAAGGGTCCGTCTGAAACGGGGCCAGTCAAGTTTTTGCGGTCTGCGGTCACTGCGTCCGGAACTCTCCGCTTCTTTCAGGACTGCAATAAAAAACTCGGCATCAAAGCCTCCTTCCCAGCTTAATTGAATACAGGTTTCTCTCGCCTTTTCATCCTTTAGTGCATCATAGGGGAAAATCGCCCCGGCCGGCCGGAGAATTCCCACAGCAATCTTATCGCTGTAAGGATACGCAAGAATTGCGCTGGGCTGCTCGCATCCTATATCAATATCAGGAAGGCCCTGCGTCCCGGCCTCAATACTCCGCTGCATGCCATCAGCCGAAAACCACTCAAGCCGCCAGCGAAGGCTGCCATCATCAATATCTTTCCAGCTGAGGGGAATCTTTGGCGCCGAAACCTTATAAGAGGAAGGCAAAAGCGGGTCGCCGCAGCCTGCCAAAAGGAGACTGCATAGTAAAAGTAATAATATCTTCATACAATAAGTATGGGTTTATATTTGTTTTGCTTGTCTTTTTGCTGTTAAAAATTAAAAAAAGTAATTCATAATTGGAGCCTCCCGCCCCTACCTCTCTCTGTTTTTTAATTCAGTATTACAACGCTCAGCGTGGGACAGGGGGAGCAGGACAATCTTTTGTGAGGGCATTTGAAAGTTGCTGTCAATGATTTCTCGGTAGGCAGAGTTGCAAGACGCCGCCGAAGGCGGAACTTTCAACAGCCCGAACAAAAGATTGTCCTGCTCCCCCGTACGCTAGGCTTGAATTACTGAATTACTAAATCACTGCTTGCACAAAATCTCTCTTTTTGTTATATTAAGAGTGGAGAGATAGAATTATGGAATTTAAAGGCGCGTATACTGCTCTTATTACACCGATGCAGAATGACGGCGAGCTCGATTGGGAGGGCTGGCGGAATTTGATTCGCTTTCAGATTGAGGAGGGAATTGACGGGCTTGTCCCGCTCGGCACAACAGGCGAGAACCCGACGCTCGGCGAGGACGAGGAAGACAAGCTTCTCGACATCATGTTTGACGAGATTGATAACACTAAGGCCCCCGGCGGAAAGCACGTGCAGGTGATTATCGGCACGGGAAGCAATGATACAAAGCATGCTGTTGCCTATACCCGGCGTGCAAAGATGGCCGGAGCCGACGCCTGTCTGGTGGTAACGCCTTATTATAATAAACCTAATGACTCAGGCCTTTTGCGGCACTTTGAAGAGGTGGCCCATGTGGGTCTTCCGGTGGTTGTTTACAATATAGCCGGGCGCACCGGACGGAATATACCGACCCCGTTAATGGAAAAAATTGCCGAAATTCCCGGGGTCATCGGGGTAAAAGAGGCTTCAGGCGATGTCAATCAGATGGCCGACGTCATTTACAAGATTGCCATGCCCAAGCGAAAAGCAGGAAAGGACTTCTGGGTGCTTTCCGGTGATGACGGCCTGACCCTGCCCCTTATGGCGCTGGGCGGCGATGGGGTTATTTCCGTTGTGTCAAACCTTACCCCCAAACGGGTAAAGGCCCTGGTAGATGCCTGCGAAGGCGGCCGCTGGGATGAAGCACGGGCGATGCACTATGAGCTTCTGCCCCTGGTAAAAGCCGCTTTTATAGAGACCAACCCGACGCCCATCAAGAAGGCAATGAGCCTTGCCGGCCTCCCCGGCGGCCCCGCCCGCCTCCCCCTCGGCCCCATCAGCACAGGCAGCGAGGCAGTCCTGAAAAAGGCGATGGCCGATTTAGGATTCAAATTGTAGGAGATAAATTTTTATGAACAAAATTCCCGTAGGAATTCTTGGTGCTACCGGCATGGTAGGCCAGCAATACATAGCATTATTGGAAGGGCACCCCTGGTTTGAGGTGCGGTATCTGGCAGCCTCGCCTCGCAGTGCGGGGAAACAGTATAGCGATGCGGTCTTTGGCCGCTGGCATGCCACAGGCAATGCGGCAGGGTTTTCAGGCTTTAGCGATGCAGTCGGTAAATTGATTGTCCAGGATGCAAACGATGTAGCCAAGGCCGAAGCGGCCCACAAAAAGGGCGATTTAGCCTTTGTTTTTTCGGCTGTTGCCTTAAGCAAGGACGAAACGGCAAAACTGGAATGCGATTATGCGGCAGCGGGCATTCCCGTAGTGTCAAACAACAGCGCCCACCGTTCCGACCCCGATGTCCCGATGCTGATTCCCGAAATAAATGCGGCGCATACCGGCATTATTCCCAGCCAGCAGAAGAATCACGGCTGGGATAAGGGCTTTATTGTGGTTAAGCCGAACTGTTCAATACAGAGCTACATGATTCCCGTGTATGCATTGATGAAAGCAGGCTATGCAATAGACAAGATGTTTATTACCACCATGCAGGCAGTAAGCGGCGCCGGCTACCCGGGGCTTTCCAGCCTTGACCTTATTGATAATATCATTCCCCATCTGGCCGGCGAAGAAGAAAAGAGCGAAAAAGAGCCTTTGAAAATATTTGGTTCGATTGAAGGCGGGGAAATAGTTTCTGCGAAAAAGCCGGTGATAAGCGCCCACTGTAACCGGGTGCCGGTGGTTGACGGACACAGCGCCTGCGTCAGCCTGCAATTTGCTACAGGCGCTGGGTCTGTCGGCACTGCAAAGCCGTCCCTAGAAGAAATTGCATCAATATGGCGGAACTTTAAAAGCCTGCCACAGGAACTGCAACTGCCGATGGCCCCTGAACACCCGATAATCCTGCGAAAGGAGGCAGACCGTCCACAGCCACGGCTTGACCGCAATAACGATAAGGCAATGGCCGTAACGGTAGGGGCTCTGCGTCCCTGCAATCTTTTCGACATCCGCTTTACCGGCCTTTCCCACAACACCGTCCGTGGAGCGGCCGGCGGCGGCATCCTCAATGCAGAGTTGCTCAAGGCACAAGGGTTTATAAATTAACCGTGAAAAACAACCACGAATAACACGAATCCGCCTACGGCGGACACGAATTTAAATGCAAATCATAGATTATTCGTGTCGGCCTAGCCGATTCGTGTTATTCGTGGTTGTATAAGAAGTAAGTGTTTTTAAATCTTTTTATTAGTGACGCAATACCATAAGCGGCAAAGACTGAGATAATTCTATCGACGATATTCACCGGCAGTCTTGCGATGATTTCTACGGCAAGCAGGGGAATGCCTTCGCGGAGGAGGCTCAGTTTAAACCAGGTTTCTGCTGAGGGGGAGGAAAAAGTAACTTCGGGGTTGGTGCTCTCCACCAGCGCTGAAATCGCGCCGCCCATAATGCTTATCAATACACAGAGGGTAAAAGAAAGTATCAAAAGAATAATGATGACCCCCATAGGGCGACGGGACTCCCTGCGCGGGGAGTAGAAGCGCAGCCCGCCCAGTTCCGCCGGATAAAAACCCATAAAGACCCAGACTATCAGCGCCGAGGCGGCATTGCAGAGGGCAAAAAGGTATTCCCACCAGTTATAGCCTGCACTTATCAGGTTGAAAAGATTAGTGACAAAGCCGCAGAGAATCCCCGATATAAGGCCGCCTGAAAAGGTAGTGGCAATGGTGAACACTGTATCAAGGTAGAGCGAAAGGCCAAGCACTTTTTGAATGAAGCGGCTTAAAAGAGAATTTGCCAGCGCCCCGATAAGAGCAATAAGAAGAATAAGCGCTATTTTTCGCACTTGTATTTTTACTGTCATTGCTTTATTATAGTTTATTATAGAATAAGAAATGAACTTATACAAGCCGGTGTTTTTTACTACTCTTTTTATTATTCTCTTTGCTGCTTCCAGCCTGCCGGGTTTTGCTCTTTTTGAAACCTGGGATGCGGTAGAAGACGCTTTGGATTCAGACAGGGAAAATGCGGTAGATACTATTGATGCCTTTATTGCAGAACTTCAACAATGGAAGGCATCGCTTGCTTCAAAATTCTATATTGATTCAGGCCTTAGCCCGGATGCTTCAATTGCTACCATTATAAATGATGCAAATGATTTGGCACAAGCTTTACAAGAAGCAGCCCTGCACAATGATGATGCTTCTCGCACTCGTATTACACAGCTAAGCACAAAAATCAGGAATGAAGTGAAGGACTGGCGCAATTTTGATAATCGTGTTTTGCAGGAAGCACAGAACCGGTATTTTTATCATTTTATTACTTTTATCATTCTTATGGCCCTTCTGGTTCTTGCCCTCTATTTTGTCTATAGAGCCTGGGCAAAGGCCGAGTTTCGTGCCGGAAAAAGTGCGGCGGCTTTTCGGGACGCTTCGCTTGCCCAGGAACTTGAACGAAAACGGATTTCTTTTGAACTCCACGATTCGGTGATACCGGAGATTCGGGCAATAAGCGGGCGGCTTGCAAAAGAAGAACGAATCGCGCTGGAAGAGACTATGATGAACCTCCGTTCAATATGCCGGGAACTCACGCCGCCTGATTTTAAGCGTCTCGCTTTTGGCGATGCCCTTGCCCAACTGGGCCGTGATTTTATGTTAAGAAGCGGCATTGAATGTAGAATGCGTATCAATGAAAAGCTTGATACCGGCGCTTTAAGTCCCGAGGACAGCCTTAATTCTTACCGTATTGTGCAGGAAGCATTACACAATTGCGAAAAACACTCAGGCTCAAAAACAGTCTTTCTTTGGGCACACAACAGAAATACAAACGGCAAAAACTATATACATATCGGTATCCAAGACGACGGCATCGGCATTCCGGCGCTTGCACCACATCATCTCAACGACCGCTTCTACCATTTCGGTATAAACAATATGAAGGAACGTGCAGCCCTGATACACAGCAGCCTTGAATTAAAAAACATTGATGGCGGCGGCCTCCTTGTAACACTGATTGTGCCTATTGATGAAACAGAAACTACTATACAAAATACGGGGGGGGGGTGGGGCGGTTTGATGCATTCAATTATTATCATTGAAGATCATGAACTGATGCGCCGGGGCCTCCGCGATGCACTGGAGGGGAGCAAGCTCTGGGAGGTTCGGAGCGAGGCCTCGAATTATGCTGATGCAGAAAAACTGATTACCCGTTTTGCCCGTTCAAGTGAAAAAGAAAAAAAGGTGGAGCCCGATGTTATTTTACTTGATATAACACTAAAAAACGACAATGGCCTTGACCTTATTGCATTAATACGAAAAGAATATGTCCTTGCTCCGGCAATGCCCAGAATTCTTGTCTACACTATGCACGAAGACTATGCACACCTTCATGCAGCATTACAGGCAGGCGCCACAGGCTACATTAGCAAGACGGCAAACGATGAGGAACTTTTAAAAGCCCTGAACGATGTTCTGCATAACAAAAAAGTTGTTTCCGAAGACCTTATGCCCCATATCCTTAATGCGACCGATGCACTGCACTACCTTACCCGCCGCGAAAAAGAAATATTCCTCCTTGTGCAAGAAGGCGCCGACAACAAGGCCATTGCACAAAGGCTCGGTATCAGCAAAAGGACTATAGAAAATCACTTGTCGATTATCTACGATAAACTCGGCGTCTTCTCGCGAAACGAACTGGCGGGATTGTAAAAAAAAATTTCTCTCCCTCCCCTGCCTCTCTCTGTTTTTTTAATTCAGTATTACAAAGATGAGCATGAGGCAGGGGGAGCAGGACAATCTTTTGTGAGGGCATTTGAAAGTTGCTGTCATCGCTTTGTCGGTAGGCATCATATCAAGACGCCGCCGAAGGCGGAACTTTCAACAGCCCGAACAAAAGATTGTCCTGCTCCCCCGTTCGCAATGCTTGAATTTTTAATTACCGAGGGAGGCTGGGGGACACCCTTGACAATTCCACAACTTCTGATATAATTGAATAGAAGATGCGAAAATTCAATGTAACCGGGACCTGCTACCCGGACGAACACTACATGGTAGACCTCACGAGCCGTATTGCGGCCATCCGCAAGATGGTAGACGGCGGCGACTACTTCACCATCAACCGCTCCTGGCAGTATGGCAAGACGACGACCCTCTTTGCCCTTGAACAGGCGTTAAAGGATGATTATCTCTGCCTGAGCATGGACTTTCAGGGGCTGGGTGATTCAAGCTTTGCCTCCGAGGAAGCCTTTTGCCGGACATTCCTGAGCTTGGCAGACACCAGCTTAAAAATCAATGGCTTGGGCAGAAATGAACGCAACAAATGGGCAGGACACAATATAAAATCCATACCGGATCTGGGAGAGCATCTTCAAGAAATGGCCGAAAATAAGCAGGTTGTTCTCATGATAGACGAGGTGGACCGGGCCAGCAACATCCGTGTCTTCCTCAAGTTTTTAGGTATGCTCCGCTCTCAATACCTTTCCAGAAGAAGGATAAAACCGGCCTTCAAAAGTGTCATTCTTGTCGGGGTCAGCGATATCAGCACTATTAAGCTCAAGATGATAAGCGAAGGAATCTACGAGAAAAATGAAAGCGAAGGCGAACAGATCTCACCCTGGAACATTGCCGCTGCCTTCAATGTGGATATGGCCTTCTCGCCTGCGGATATAGTCAGCATGCTTGAGGACTACGAAAGAGAGCATCATTCTGGCATGAATAAAGGAAAAATTGCTGAGCGGATTTACTTCTACACTTCGGGCTATCCGTTTATGGTATCCAGTATATGCAAAATAATTGACGAAAAGCCACTTGCGTGGGATGAGAACGGGGTCAACGAGGCTGCCAAAATCTTCACAAGAACGCCATGTACTCTTTTTACCAGTCTTAGTAAAAATTTATATGCTTATCCAAAACTAGCAGAAATAGTATACAATACACTCATAGGTGGTATTGATTATTCATATACCGAAATGGATATAGATATACGGCTTGGAGCAATGTATGGGGTACTTAAGGCTACGGCAGACAGAAAGGTAATGGTATGCAATGTTATATTTGAAACAGTTATGGAAGAACTCTTCATGACTCAAAATGAAATAAAAAATACTACAGATATATATACAGGTGAAAAATCCATCTTTATAAAGACCAATGGCGACCTTGATATGCAGATGGTAATAGAGCGCTTTTGCGTGTTCCTAAAATCAGAATACCGCGCAAAGGACAGCGAGTTCATTGAACGCAATTGCCGCCTTATCTTCCTGTGCTTCCTTCGTGGCATTATCAATGGTGCAGGAAACTATGCAGTGGAACCAGAAACCCGCAATTTCAGCCGTATGGACATACAGGTGTTCTATAACAAAAAAGTGTATGTAATGGAACTAAAAATTTGGCACGGCCCAAAGAAAGAAGATGCTGCACTTGACCAACTTACCTCTTACCTTTCCGCACAGAACTTAAAAGAAGGCTACCTGTTGAGTTTTATAGACGGCAATTCAGCACCACATGAAATACGCACACGGGAACATAAAGGCTGCACGATATACGAAGCAGTGGCGGCTTTTGGTGATAAATAACCACGAATAACACGCACGGTTTTAACGCACAAGTTTTTGACGCTTTTTTCTCTTGACAATATCGCAAGTTCAATTTAATATCATCGAGTGTTTATCCGCATAGGTGCACATGTGCGGTTGCACATAAAAATTTGACGGCGGGAGTAGACCGCAAACGGCTAAAAGGAAAAGTCGTAGGAGAATTATTATGAAAAACAAAAAGGTTTTCATCGGTTTGCTGGCTGGTATGCTGGCATTGAGCATGGTGTTTGTCGCTTGTAGCCCTGATGGCGGCGGCGGTGGTGGTGGCGGTGGAGTCGAAAAACCAGCGGCGTTGGCAAATGATGCGACATATCAGGATGCACTTGATAAGTGTGACGAAATCATCGAATACTGTGAAGCAAATTCGAATGGAACAAATGACGGCATAAAACTTGGTGTTGAAGCATACAAAACAACCACCATACCAGCAGCACAGAGTACATGGTCTCTGGGTTCGGGTACAGGTATAATTACAGCTTTAAATGGATATATAGCAACGTTGCAATGATACTACAAGGGATGAAAACAAGGGCACTTCGTGAACGGAGTGCCCTCTATAAAGCTTGTTACCTTGGCAGAAAATATTCAGCAAGGCAACAGCTCCCGCTGGTCGAGCCTGTCGAGACCCCACAGTTCGTGGCTATTCAATCATTCAATTTCAACAACCGTGATTGCGGTATTTAAGAATATTTGCCACGAATTGCACAAATAAACACGAATTATTAATTAAATGTCATAACTTATTCGTGTAAATTCGTGCTATTCGTGGCTATCATATAGAAGAAATTATAATAATTATACTTTCAAAAACTCACGCACGGTTTTTACGCACAAGTTTCTGACAGGTTTTACTCTCCCAAAAATAATATTTCTATTGTAAGCTACCAATAATTTCAAATTTTAGGAGGTTTCGCAATGAAACTATTATTAAAAAGAGCCATTGGGCTGGCCGTTCTGGCCACAGCCCTTGTGCTAACGGCATGTAATCCGGGCGGTAATCCGGGCAGCGATGATATCGCCATGTCAGACCTTTACGGCGTCTGGGATATGGGCAACGGCAACAGCATCGAGTTTGAAGAAGCCGGCGGCGGTTACATTACCTACAAACTCATTGTAGGTGGCACTACTATTGCTCAGGGTGCAGGCGAATTTACAGCCAGTGGAGAAACTGCCACCATTGATATGGGCGGCGGCTATGGAACTGCCACTATCACCATTTCCGGCGGCACCATGACTATTTCCGGCCTGGAAGGCGCCGCGACGGCACTTAACGGCGAAGCCACAAAGGGAGGCAGCGGTGATGGTGATGGCGATGGCGATGGTGATGGCGACGACGATGATAACAGCGCTGGGCTCACCGTTACCGGACTTTCCGAGTATAATGACAAGTATGCCGTATTTATGGCAAATAATGGGTCCATTGTGTTGCTAGGCCTTGACAGTTTTACACAAGGCGGCGGAATGCGCGGTGCAAAGATTAGCAGTGGTTCTGTTACTCTGCCACTGTATCAAACCAGCTCAGGTGCCAGCGGCATGCCCCCAGCGTATACCGGGAGTATAACACTGGACTCCGGCAATCTGCACATATACAGCAGCGCTGATTTTGGCACTTATCCTAGCGGCGCGGGATTCACTGATGCAAGCCCCCTCTCTTTAACAGATATAGAGATTACCAGCGGCAGCGGTACTGTGGCATATAGCGACGACGATGGTAATGGTACAGGTGACGATGACGACAATTCCAGCGAGGGCGGAAAGCTGACTATTACCGGCGTACCTGCCGGATTCAACAACTACTATATGCTGGCAACTGGCATGCAAGTGAGCCCGTCTATGTTAACCGTATCGAGCCAGGTTGAGATGGTGAATTACGTGCTTACCTACACAATGGTAAAGATTACCGGCACTACTGTTGAACTCCCGATGTATAAAATGGCTGCTGGCGATACATCATACTCAGAGTATACCGGGAATGATACCATAGGCGGTATGGCTATCTACGTCTTTGATGACGCGGACGGGAAAATGACGGCGGCAGATCTCACACTATCACTGGGGTCAGCAAAAGGCACTATGTCCGAAAGTATTACCTTTGCAAGCGGCAGCGCAACAAAAGCCTGGAGCGGCACCGGCGGCACCGGTGACAACGACGATAACAATGGTGCAGGTGACGATGACGACAATCCCAGCGGCGGAGACGGCACCCAGACCGATTCGATTGCGTCCATCTGGCAGGGTGCATGCACCCCGGCGAGTGATTTCACCGATTATTCAACCGGCGGCATTGATACCTACGATACAATCACTATTGGAACAAATAAGATTTCCGGCGCCTTGCTCAATACAGATACTGTTGTGGACATTGTTACCAATGTGTCAACATCGGGCGGGGAGACCAATACTTCCACTAGTTATGGCACTACCTACACGGATACCTGGGCATATATCTACGAGGGTGAGAAAAAAATCGGCCTGGCCTACTGCCACACGCAGGATGCCGCCGGCACCGAAGATGATTCGTCAGCCGTTTACCTCAACTTCGGATACTGGGCAAGCAGTTTGCTCGCCACTATTTCCACTTACAATGAAGCCTTAACCGATGAACAGATTGCGACGATAGACCTTGCGGATATAGGCGGTATGGACGCAGACTATAGTGCAGACCTGCGATTGAATTAATCTGGCAGCCGCATAAACCCTGCGTGAGCTTATAATAGCCACGAACCACACGGACACACACGAACGATTTCATACAACAAGTTCGTGCTGTTCGTGTGATTTGCCGTAGGCAATATCATTCGTGGCTATTTTTATAGCCTTGACGAAAGCCCAAGGATTCGTTATACTGGAAGTATGGGGGTTACCTATGACAGCAACAATCGAATTGAATGACCGCAAATGGAAGCGGGCGCAGAAACTCACCGGTATTGATGATGCCCAGAAACTTGTTATGGTGGCAGTAGACCGGTATCTGCGTGGTGCAGAGATTCGGGCAGATATGCTAAAGGCAAAGGAAGCTTTTAAGGGTGAAAACCCCTTCTTTGAAGGCTATGACCCTAAAGCTTGAACCATTTGATGACGTGCTACCGGATAGCACCGTATGGATTGACTATCTTAACGAACGCGTCACATCGCCTGAAAAAGACTTCCTCATGAAGCTTGTTCTTGGGGGCTATGATATTTGGGTCTGCCCGCCGGTGTTTCAGGAAGTGTTGCAAGGCGCCCGTAGTAAGAAAGAACTGACCATTGCCTGCAGAGCCTTTCGTAAGTGTTTCCGTGGCCGCATGGGCATCTACAAAGTCGCTGAATACGGTGCAGAAATATATCGTACTCTGCGCACCCAGGGCATTACTATTCGTAAACCTAACGACTGCCTTATCGCCGCCTACTGCATACTGAATGGTCTGGCACTCCTGCACCACGACCATGATTTTGACCAGATAGAGCAGCACTTCCCGCTAGTGGTAGTGCGCTAGAAATAATCATAGGATTTGCCGTAGGCAATATCATTCGTGGCTATTCAATCATATCGGCTAGCCTGCCCTGCCAGTCCATGCGGCTGTGCATAAAACTAATCAGTTGGACAGTTTGATTATCTTCGTCTACCGTATAAAAAAGATAATATTTCTTGACCATTATCGAACGGACACCCAGGGCTGCAAGATAAGGCTCACGGACTTTGGGGCGAATCAAAGGGTTTTCTTCAAGCATAGCTAATGCTTTATCCAATTCTGCATAGTGGCTTTCAGCAGCCTGTGGATTATGCAACTCATTTGCGATATACTCTACCGATTTGCTAATTTGCTGGTTTACCTCGCTTGAACCATTAACAGCATATCTCATTTTTGCTCATTCCTTGGAATACAGGCTTTTCGCACATTGGCAAGCAACTCTTCCTTGCTGACAATCCGACCATTCTTAATATCATCAAGCCCTCTTTCTATAGAGCGGTAGAGTTCCAAGCGTAGCATAGAACTGTCATAGGTTTCCATACTCATCACCGCCAGGTCACCTTCCCCGTTCTTGGTGATAAAAACCGGCTCGGGCCATTTGTGGCAAAATTCAGAGATTTCATTGTAATGGTTGCGTAAATCAACGCTTTTTCTGATTACAGGCATAATATCATCCTCCTATCATTATAATAATAAAATAATGATTTCTTGTCAAGAGTTTTACGGAGAGCTAAAAATCATCAAGCTTTATGTCCGGATGGTGATATTGTTTTACCCCCGGCTTGAAGCGGCCATAGGTTGAAAGCGCCCCTTTTGGGCACCAGCAGAGACAGCCCATACAGTTTTGGCAAAGAGATTTCCCCCGGGCGTCGCAAAAAACCGGTTTCCCCTTCTGTATACTAATCGCTCCAACCGGACAGACCCTTGCACAAATGCCGCAGCCATTACAGGCTTCGCCAATCTTATACCACTTCCACATAAAGGTTCGCCCCCAGCGGAAAAGCCGGGAAACAAGACTGAAAAAAGGGTGGAATTCCCCGATGCTGTTTGTTTC
This sequence comes from Spirochaetaceae bacterium, assembly GCA_031262035.1. Lineage (GTDB taxonomy): Bacteria > Spirochaetota > Spirochaetia > Treponematales > Breznakiellaceae > JAISIL01. The sequence goes on from JAISIL010000040.1 coordinate 25,606, forward strand.
CCTCGCCTGTATCGCCTGAGCTGCTTCTTCTGTAGCCTTCACCTGCTTAGGGATTTTCCGCTCGTAAATTGCCTTGCGGGGCGGTCCGAAAAGGGGAATATAGTTTTCTACGGCAGGAATTACCTTAAAGTACTGCACCGGCGTCCCTTTTCTGCGCAGTATCCTCGAAATTTCGGCAAGGGCTCCGCCCTGGTGGGAACCGCAGGTAGTGCATGCCGCAATATAATCGGCCTTCAGCTTCACTTTATGAAGGAACTCACTGACAATTGCAGGCATCTCCAATGCATAGGCAGGAAAGAGAAAGACCAGCGTATCGGCTTCAATGTATGTTTCCCCTGCCTTCCCGATATTGTGCAATTCGCATTCATCGTCTAAAAGCGAGGCAATTTTTTTGGCGGACCATAGGGTGTTTCCCGTTCCGCTGAAGAAATAAATTTTTGTCAATGCTTCCCCAGTTTTGCACTGTCTGCAAGTTTTGGCTTATAGACATCATAGTAATACGCCACCTGGTCAAAAACAGCCTCTTTTACCGGCCGGGGATTATAGCCACAGAGGGCAGCCATTTTTTCAAAGGTAAAATTGTAGTTATACTGCACAGAGTTAATGGCAAAGGGGGTAAAGGTCGGCTCCTGATGCAGAATATCGACAAAAAACCATTCTGCAAGACGGGCAAAATGGCCGACAAATTTGATTGGTAGGGTAATTTTTGGCGCTTTTACTTTCCGTCCAAAATACTTACTAGCCCCTTCTGCAGCCCAGCGGATAAGCTCATCCATACCGGCCTGATACCCGGAAAGAAGATAGCACTCGCCCTTGACGCCCTTATCCATCATTTCGACCATGCCCCAGGCTACATCACGGACATCAACCCAGTCATAGCCGCCGCCAACAACAGACACCGGCATCTTCCCTTCGGCTACATTTACCACCAACTGGCCAAAGTTTGAACGCTTCAGTTCATAAGGGCCGAGGATTGCGGTGGGCAATGCAATTACCGCATCGAGGCCCCTCGTTTGAACAGCCTCGAGCACCAATTGTGAACCTTCCGCCTTGGTCTTTTCGTAACCTGCATGAAAATCATTTGGGTCAAAGTGGTCGGGTTCCCGCATAATGCTGGTGTGGTCATGAAAAGGAACGGTATGGCAGGTGCCCGTCTCCAAAAGACGCTTCACCTTATGCTTAATGCAAGCCTCTACCACATTGCGGGTGCCCTCTACATTTACCGTATACAGTGCAGGAGAAATTTTTGTCGCAATAGATACCACACCGGCAAGATGATAGCAGTAGCTCAGTCCCTCAAAAGCCTTATCCAGTGTTTCAGCTTTGGTGATGTCCCCTATAACTAGTTCATCGATAGAACCCTCAAGGAGTTCTGTTCGTTTGTCTTCCTCGCGGGCAAGCGCTCGTACATACCGGCCCCGTTTTTTCAATTCAGCACAAAGAGCAGGCCCCAGCCGCCCCGTCGCACCGGTAACTAGATTAATGATTTTTTCCATAATTTATTATGCATAAAAAATAAAAATTAGTCAATGGGTCGTTCATGGCTTTTTCACGGGCTTTTCAGCAGTAATCTTCCCAGGCCTTTATCTCCAGGCCCTTTTCCCGTTCGTATTGGATGGCGTCTATGAATTCGCGGGCGGCTTTTATGTTGGTGAATAAGGGTATGCCGAAGTCGACGGCCATGCGGCGAACGACAAAATCGTTTTTTAGTTCTTTTTCGCCGTTGTTTTTCGGGATGTTTATTATCAGAGAAAAATCGCCGTTTTTAATGTATTCGGCCATGTTCGGTTCTTTTTTCTCAAGCGGCCAGGCAAGGTGGGTCACCGGAACGCCGTTTTGCGAAAGGAAGCGTGCCGTGCCTATTGATGCATACAACTCGAAGCCCATATCGACAAGCAACTTCGCCGAGGCCAAGAAGTCAAGTTTTTCTTCGAGAGAGCCTGTAGATAATAAAATTTTGCTGCCTTTTCGGGGGATTTTATAGCCTACAGATAAGGTTGCTTTAAGGTAGGCATCTGATAGTTCAGAGCCAATGCAGCCTACCTCGCCGGTTGAGGCCATTTCGACACCGCTGATGGGGTCGGCCCCGTGGAGCCTTCCGTAGGAAAATTGGGCTGCCTTTACCCCTACCCAGGGAAGGTCGAGGGCCGAGGGGAGTTTTGCCGGCAATTCTTCATCGAGCATGGCACGGACGGCAAGGTTTATCATATTTACCCGGCTTATTTTCGAGCAGAAGGGGAAGGAACGGCTGGCACGCAAATTGCATTCAATTACCCGCACGTGGTTGCTTTTTGCCAAAAATTGTATGTTAAAAGGCCCGGTAATGTTCAGCACCTTTGCAATTTCCCCGGAAATAAGGCGGATTTTACGGATTGTTTCTATATAAAGGCGCTGGGCGGGCAGCACCACCGTTGCATCCCCGGAATGGACGCCTGCATTTTCCACATGCTCGGTAATTGCATCGTAGATAATCTTCCCCCGTTTGGCAACGGCGTCAATCTCTATCTCTTTGGAATTTTCCATAAACTTGCTGATGACAACCGGATATTCAGCGGAGACTTCGGCGGCCATCCCCAAAAACTGTTCGAGGCTGGCGTCATCCCAGGCGACATTCATTGCAGCCCCTGAAAGCACATAACTGGGGCGAATCAGCACCGGATAGCCGACCTTTTCGGCAAAGATTTTCGCCTCGTCAATGCCGGTGAGTTCCGCCCATTCAGGTTGCTGAATGTTAAGGCTGTCGAGCAGGGCGGAAAATTTATTGCGATCTTCGGCCATGTCGATAGAACTGGGGTGTGTGCCGTAAATGAGAACACCGGCATCAAAAAGTTTTGTGGCAAGGTTATTGGGAATCTGCCCGCCCATCGAGAGAATCACCCCGTCGGGGTTTTCCCGTTCGTATATGTCGAGGACCCGCTCCAGGGTGAGTTCCTCAAAATAGAGGCGGTCGCAGATGTCGTAGTCGGTCGAAACGGTTTCCGGATTGCAGTTGACCATGATGCTCGTCCGCCCCAGTTCACGGGCTGTCTGCACGGCATTAACGCAGCACCAATCAAACTCGACGCTGCTGCCGATACGATAAGCACCGGAGCCCAGCACCATGATACTGCCATTGTTCCCCGCTGTCTCCACTGGAGGAATATCATCCCCCCCCCAGCCCCCCCCAGAGGGAGGGGAGATACTCTTCCCCTCGCCTAATACTCCCCGCCCGCTTGCGGGAGGGGTTGGGGGAGGGTTTGAAGAGTATGTCATATATAGATAGTTCGTTTGTGCCGGATATTCGGCAGCCAGGGTATCAATCTGTTTTACTACAGGCTTGATGTTATATTTTTCCCGCAGGCTGCGGATATCGCTTTCCTTCAGATTGATGAGGGTGGCGATGTGGGCGTCCGAGAAGCCGAGAGTCTTTGCCTCTTGAAGCAGGCTTTGCGAAAGGGGGGTTGACAAATCTGTTAAATGGTGATATATTGAAGGTAGGGCAGATTTTCCTGTTTGTTCAGGTTTGTCTGTCAAGCCGCCGACCACCGCTCCCACTTGAGTGCGGAAAAAAGAGTATTCAGGTGTGTAGCCATAAAGGGCGTTTACCGTCCTTATGGCATCGGTTGCCGGTTTTATATTTTTAAAATCTGACGCAGACTGTATAGCCATCTGGCAATCCAAGATGTTTTTGATTTTATACAAGAACCATTTGTCTATTTTGGTGAATTTGTGGATTTTGTCGATTGTCCATCCTTCTTGCATAGCCCGGTAGACGAGGAAGATGCGGCGGTCGGTAGGTTGACCTAATCCTTGTTGCAAGAGTTTTTCAATATTCTGTTCGCGTGGTTGGCGTGGTTCGCGGTTAATCTCAAATCCACACAGCGCATCGCTCCCCGACAAACCCGGTGCGCCGACACCGGTCATTCGCAGGGCTTTTTGCAGGGCCTCTTCGAAGGTGCGGCCAATCGACATAACCTCACCGACAGACTTCATTTCGCTGCCTATGTGGGTGTCTACATTTTTGAACTTCTTCAAATCCCAGCGGGGGGCTTTTACGACGACATAATCCAAGGCCGGCTCGAAACAACTCTTTGTGACATGGGTGATGCTGTTTTTTATATCGGTCAGGGCATAACCCAGGGCCAATTTGGCTGCCACAAAGGCAAGGGGGTAACCGGTAGCCTTGCTCGCCAGGGCCGATGAACGGGAAAGGCGCGCATTTACTTCTATTATACGGTAATTCAATTCGCCGTTTTCATCGGCACTGTGCGGATCAAGGGCATACTGTATATTACATTCACCGACAATGCCGATGTGGCGGATTACTTCAATGGCAATCTTTCGCAGCTTGTGATACTCATTGTCGTTGAGGGTCTGCGATGGGGCAACAACGATGCTTTCCCCGGTGTGTATGCCCAGGGGGTCAAGGTTTTCCATATTACACACGGTGATACAGTTATCGAAGCGGTCACGGACAACCTCATATTCAATTTCCTTCCAGCCGCCCAGCCATTCTTCCACCAGCACCTGCGGGCTCCCCCCAAAAGCCGCCTCGCACCGCCGCCTCAGTTCCGCCTCATTCTTGCAGATACCCGACCCCGCCCCGCCAAGGGCATAAGCAGCACGAACCATAACGGGGTAACCGATGGCTTCTGCTGCTCTGACAGCGCCTTCGATTCCCAAATAAGACTCGTTTTCATCAGAAGTAGGAAGTAGGAAGTAGGAAGTAGGGGGTTGATTGATAGTTTCGCTTCCCTTTTCTTCCTTCCTACTTCCTCCTTCCTCCTTCCTACTTTCTATAGCAATCGACCTGGGCGTCTTCGCCCCTATCTCATTCAATTTATCGACAAAGCGCTGTCTGTCTTCCGTGTCCTGTATTGCTTTTACCGGGGTTCCCAGGACTTTTACTCCATATTTATATAAAATGCCCTCGGTTTCAAGTTCGACGCCGCAATTCAGGGCCGTTTGTCCGCCGAAACTCAGTAAAAGGCCGTCGGGGCGTTCTTTTTCGATAACATCACGGACAAAGGCCGGGGTTACCGGCAGAAAATAGGTGCGGTCGGCCATACCCATGCTGGTTTGTATGGTGGCAATGTTCGGGTTGATAAGGACGGTTTTAACGCCTTCTTCTCGCAGGGCCTTTAGCGCCTGGCTCCCCGAATAGTCAAACTCCCCGGCCTGCCCGATTTTAAGGCCGCCGGAACCGAGAACGAGAACCTTTTTTGGTAGTTTCAGTGTTGTATCCATTGAATATCACTATAGCAGAGTATAGAGAAATATGCAAGCAGTATATTAAACCACGAAGGACACAAAGGACACTAAGGTTTTGGCATTTGCTTTAATATTAAACGCATCACCTTTCTTCGTGTCCTTTGTGTCCTTTGTGGTTCATTATTCAGTTTTGTTTAAGCACGCTTCGGTTGTAGTCTTCCGGTGGCACATAGCCCATAAGGTCTATCAGTGTTGCTGCGATGCTGCTGATACCAAGGGATTTAATGGCACCGGCTTCATCTATTTCTGAAACAAGGGCCTTGTTGTCGTATTCGCCCTGGTATTGCGGGTCGTAGATGATGCAGGGAACGGGGTTAAGGCTGTGGCTGGTTTTGGCCTTGGGTGTGCCATCACTGGTATAGTCTACCGAGCCGTCTTTCTTGTGCTCATACATGTCGTCGCTGTTTCCATGGTCTGCGGTGATAAGCATCACCCCGCCGGCCTTGTCTACAGCCTGCTGAATGCGGCCTATTTGAATGTCCATGCCTTCCATGCTGCAACACACCGCCTGATACACACCGGTGTGGCCTACCATGTCGCCATTGGGGAAGTTAAGGCGGATGTGGTCATACATCCCGCTTCCGATTGCTTCTATTACATAGTCTGCAATGTCGGCACACTTCATCCAGGGACGCTGTTCAAAGGGCACTACATCGGACTTTATCTCTACATAATTTTCCAGTTTTTCATCGAACTTGCCGCTTCGGTTGCCGTTAAAGAAGTAGGTTACATGCCCGAACTTTTGTGTTTCGCTTATTGCCAGTGTTCGTAAGCCCGTTGCTACAAGGTATTCACCCATAGTGCAGTCGATTGCAGGCGGTTCCACCAGGTAGCGTTTGGGGATATGGGTATCGCCGTCATACTCCATCATGCCGGCGTAGCAGACCTTGGGGAAACGGCCGCGGTCGAAGGCCTTGAATTCCCCTTCGGGGGTTTCAAAGGCACGGCTCATTTCCAGGGCACGGTCGCCACGGAAATTGAAGTAGACAACACTATCGCCATCTTCGATTGTCCCCACCGGCTTTCCGGCATCATCGCAAATGACAAATTCATGCATATCCTGGTCGATAAGGCCGGGGGTTTCCTTGCGGTAGGTTTCAATTGCTTCTTTTGCAGTCTTGAATTTGCGGCCTTCCCCATGCACATGGGTTTCCCAGCCGCGCTTCACCTGTTCCCAGTTTGCCTCGTAGCGGTCCATGGTAATATACATACGGCCGCCGCCACTGGCAATTTTTGCATCAAAGTTCGCATCATTAAGGCCGGCAAGGAAGTTTTCGAATGGCTCCAGCACATCGAGGGCACTCTGAGGCGGCACATCGCGGCCATCAAGCAGAATATGCACCCGGACACGCTTCACCCCCTCTTTCTTCGCCTCGGCTATCATCGGTTCAAGATGATTGGTGACATGCGAATGGACATTGCCGTCAGAGAAAAGCCCGATAAAATGGAGGGTGCCCTCTCCCCGCGCCTCCGCGCCTCCGCGTGAGATATTTTCTACAATCTCTTTCCATGCCTTTCCCTGGAACATGCTGCCTGTCTGAATAGCGCTATTGACCAGCGCTGCGCCCTGTTCAAAGACCCGGCCACAGCCCATGGCATTGTGGCCGACCTCGCTATTTCCCATATCGCTGTCACTGGGAAGGCCGACTGCCTTTCCGTGAGCCTTCAGCTTGCAGTTGGGGCTTTTATTCCGGACTGCATCAAGATGCGGCATCTTTGAATCGGCAACCGCATCGCCTTCTTTGTATTTACCATAACCCACACCGTCCATAATAACCAAGACCACCGGCCCCTTCCGGCCCTTCCATGCGGGATTCTTTTGTAGTGTTTTTACCATAGTTTTTCTCCTATATTCTATTCTAGTAAATTTTACAAAAAAGTCAAGGGCTGCGTATTCGGGGCCAGGGCAAAATCATTTAACTTTGTAGTAACCACGAATAACACGAATGGCCTTCGGCCACACGAATTTTTGCTTACTTATCATAGAATATTCGTGTCGGCGAAGCCGATTCGTGTATATTCGTGGTTGCCCTGCCAATATTTGACGCAGTATTGACATTTCTTCGATATTACTCTATAATTATCTTCTGAGGAGACCTGCTATGATAACAAAAAAGTGTCCGGCTTTGCCGAATATACCCTGGGAGGAAAGGCCCGCAGGCGGGAAGGCGAATAGGGATGAGCCCGTATGGCGGTACAGTGCAAATCCGGTAATTAAGAGGGACGCGACGGCGCGTTCGAATAGCATTTTTAACAGTGCTGTGGTGCCATTCAACAAGGAGTATGCCGGTGTTTTCCGCGTAGATAACACATCCCGCCTGATGAACCTCAATGCGGGGTTCAGTAAAGACGGTTTGGACTGGAAAATTGAGGATAAACCCATTGAATGGGAGAAAGCGACTCCGGATTTGCCGGATTCCGAGTATAAATATGACCCTCGTGTTGTTTTTATCGAAGACCGTTATTATGTAATGTGGTGCAATGGCTATCATGGGCCCTGTATTGGCCTCGGTTATACTTTTGACTTCAAGAAATTCGTGCAATTGGAAAATCCGCTGATGTTTTTTAACCGGAATGGTGTGCCTTTTCCCCGCAAAATCAAGGGAAACTTTGCCATGCTAAGCCGCCCCAGCGATTCCGGCCACACACCCTTTGGCGATATCGTGTATTCTGAAAGCCCCGACCTGACTTTCTGGGGAAAACACCGTCATGTGATGGGCCCCGCGCCTTTTGAGCGGAGCGCCTGGCAATGCACAAAAATTGGCGCCGGCCCCGCTCCTATCGAAACTGATGAAGGCTGGCTTTTGATTTATCACGGTGTGCTCACCAGTTGCAATGGTTTTGTGTATTCATTCGGCGCCGCTTTGCTCGACCTTGACCAGCCCTGGAAAGTGATAGCCCGTTCCGCACCTTATTTGATTGCCCCGCGCGAAATCTACGAACTTACCGGTGATGTTCCCAATGTCACCTTCCCCTGCGCCGCCCTTGTAGACGGAGAGACCGGCAGGCTTGCCGTGTATTACGGCTGTGCCGACACAGTCACCGGCCTGGTTTTTGGCTATGTCGATGAAGTGGTGGACTGGGTCAAGCGGAATAAGTTATAGTAAATAATGCCTTTTTTTACAGCCTCTTTGCAATAGCATCTATAAACTGCCAGCTATCCAGGGTCTTGTTGGGTTTTGGGCTGGCCAAACGGGCTAAATCGCCGGTCATTTCACCGGCCTCTATGGTGCTGAGGGTGGCATCTTCAAGGCGTTTTGCAAAGGCGGCCAATTCCGGCAGGTTATCCAATTCAGCCCGTTTTGCAAGGGCTCCTGTCCAGGCAAAAATGAGGGCAACCGGGTTGGTGCTGACCTTTTCCCCTTTCTGGTAGCGGTAATAATGCTGCTGAACAGTGCCATGTGCTGCCTCATATTCAAAAACACCGGTGGGGGAAACCAAAACGGAGGTCATCATCGCAAGGCTGCCACAGGCTGAGGCAATCATATCGCTCATTACATCGCCGTCATAGTTTTTGCAGGCCCACAAAAAGCCCCCTTCGCCTTTAATCACCCGGGCAACAGCATCATCAATAAGGGTGTAGAAGTAGGTAACCCCTGCCGCATCGCACTTGGCCTTATATTCAGTATCGAAGACCCTTTGAAAAATCTCCTTGAAACGGCCATCGTAAATCTTACTGATAGTATCTTTTGTAGCAAACCAAACAGGAAGCGGCACCCCCGTATGCTTTGTCTCGTCCAAAGCATAGGTGAAACAACACCGTGCAAAATTGGCAATACTTTCATCCAGATTATGCATCCCCTGCACAATCCCCGGCCCCGGCATGTCGGCAACTAAAACCCTCCGCGTCTCCGCGCCTCCGCGTGAGCTAAATACTAATTCAACTTTACCTGCTTCAGGCACCTGCATCTCCGCCGCCTTATACACATCCCCATAGGCATGGCGGCCAATCGCAATGGGCTTTTCCCAGGTGGCCACGGAAGGCTGCATACAGGAGACGGCAATGGGTTTGCGAAACACCGTGCCGTCAAGGATTGCCCTTATTGTGGCATTGGGGCTGGGTAATAATTGTTTCAGGTTATATTCAGGCTTGCGTGCCGCATTGGCCGTAATGGTGGCGCATTTTACCCCGACGCCCAATCGTTTTGTCGCTTCTGCCGCCTCTACCGTAACCTTATCATCGGTATCGTCCCGGTGCTTAAGGCCCAGGTCATAATATTCAGTCTTTAAATCGACAAAGGGTGTAATGAGCTTGTCTTTAACCACAGCCCACAACACACGGGTCATCTCATCGCCGTCCATCTCAGCGATGGGGGTCTTCATTTGTATCTTCATCGTTGTTCCTATTAATAAACCACGAATAGACACGAATACAACGGCCTTCGGCCTTATGTTACACGAATTTGTTATTACAAATATTTTATCATTCGTGTAGCGCTTTAGCGCTATTCGTGTTATTCGTGGTTTTATTTAATCGCTTTCGCCTCTGCCTCAGTTACCTTCTGCCAAATCTGATTGCGGCCAGCCACGCCTAGCTTATCAAGGCTACCCCTCATTTTTAGAGTTGCCATGCTGTATCTTTTGCCACTGACTCTAGTGTTTGGCTCGTTATAGGTTACTGCACAATAATAATAGCCGCCGCTATCCGGGTCGATGATAAAACCTTGGCTCCATTGGCCCGGCTTATTTTTTACAGGATTTAAACCCCAGAGCCATGTTGTGCCTACAACAGTCATCTTGTTGACAGGCCCTGTGGCAAAGGGAAAGCCATCGTAACTATCCTCGCAGTTGTCTGCAGTGGCTGTCGCATCAAAGCCGGCCAGGGCGACAATCTTACCATTGAGTTTCCCGCCTTCCTGCCAAATCTGCCAACCGGCAGTGATCTTCCCGGTTTTGTCATCATAACTAGCCCAATAGCCTTCGGCAGGGTCTGCGGCAAAGAGGCTGGTTGCAACTAAGAGAGCCAATACCAATAAAGCGATAGTCTTCTTCATACAAACCTCCTAATTATTAACCACGAATAGACACGAATACAACGGCCTTCGGCCTTATGTTACACGAATTTGTTATTACAAATATTTTATCATTCGTGTAGCGCTTTAGCGCTATTTGTGTTATTCGTGGTTTATTTTATTCCATTCTCAGCAAACTTTCAAGCCCTCCGTCAGGCACGGATAAAATTTTATTCCGGGATTTTTGCCCCGATACAATCTGAATATCCTTCTTAGGGACCTTCAATTTCTTTGCGATAAACGAAACCAGCTCGGCGTTGGCCTTACCGTCTTCGGGAGCGGCTGCAATGCGGATACGAAAAAAGCCGTTCCCGGCGGCATCAGTCTGATATTCTGCAATTTCAGTTTTTGATGCGCCGGGAACGGCTTTTATATTGATTAACACGCTTAAATCTTTTCCACTACACAGGCAACACCCATGCCGCCGCCGACACAGAGGGTTGCAAGGCCGCGTTTGCTGCCGCGCTTCAGCATCTCGTGAATAAGGGTCACAAGAATGCGGGCGCCTGATGCCCCAACGGGATGGCCCAGGGCGATTGCCCCGCCGTTGACATTGACAATATCGGGGTTCCATTTCAGGAGTTTCCCGCAGGCAAGGGCCTGTGCGGCAAATGCTTCGTTTGCTTCAATTAAATCAAAGTCATTAATCGAAAGGCCGGTTTTGTTCATTACCTTGGTGCTGGCATAGTAGGGGCCTAGTCCCATAACCTTTGGGTCAAGCCCTGCCGAAGCGCCTGCAACCCAACGAACCAGTGGTTTAACGCCGAGTTCTTTTGCCTTCTTCGCCGTCATAACGAGAATGGCCGCCGCCCCGTCGTTTATTCCCGATGCATTGGCCGCCGTTACCGTTCCCCCATCGGGCTTAAAGGCAGGTTTCATACCGGCAATGCCTTCTACGGTTGAGCCTTTTCGGTAATGTTCGTCTTCGGCAAACATCACTGTGTCTTTCTTTACCCGAACCGGCACAGGAACAACTTCGTCCTTAAAACGGCCGCTTGCCCAGGCTTTTTCGGCATTGTTCTGGCTCTTTGTGGCAAAAATATCCTGCATTTCCCGGGTGATGCCATGTTCAGCGGCCACATTTTCTGCGGTAATCCCCATGTGGTAGTCGTTAAAGGCTTCCCAGAGGCCGTCTTTTACCATGGTGTCGATGAGAGCATTTTTATCGGTCCCCGGCATGGTCATACGGTAGCCGTAGCGTGCCTTGGGGAGTGCGTAAGGGGCTGCGCTCATGTTTTCCATGCCGCCTGCCATAACCACTTCGGCCTCGCCTGCATTGATAAGGGCTGCGGCAAGGTTCACCGATTTAAGGCCCGAACCACAGACATTGTTCAAGGTCATTGCCGGAGCCTCAACCTGAATGCCTGCTTTAATTGCCGCCTGCCGCGCCGGGCTTTGCCCCTGTGCCGCAGTAAGCACATTTCCGAAAAGGGTCTCGTCAATATCCGTCCCCTTAATGCCTGCACGATTCATCGCTTCTTTCATTACGATAGCGCCCAGTTCCGCTGCGGGAATGTCGACCAGTGAGCCGCCGAACTTCCCGATTGCCGTGCGACACGCACCGGCCAATACGATTTCTTCTGACATTTTTATATCTCCTCATAATAATTAACCACGAATAACACGAATACAACGGCCTTCGGCCTTATGTTACACGAATTTTCATTTACTAATCAATGATTATTCGTGTCGGCGAAGCCGATTTGTGCTATTCGTGGTTATTTTTTAATATTTACATTTAAAGCGTTTCTCGAATTCCTCAATCAACCCGTCCCGAAAATCGGGGTGTGCAATCTTGATGAGTTGTCGTGCTCTATCCTTCACGGTGCGTCCCTTACATTCGCAGATGCCATATTCGGTGATGATATAGTTGACATCGGGGCGGGGGGCTGCGATGACGCCGCCCTGGTCTATGAAGGGGACAATCTTGCTGATTTTTCCGTGGCCGGTGGTTGAGGGCATGGCGATAATCGACTTGCCGCCCCGGCTCATGTTGGCGCCGCGGACAAAGTCCATCTGGCCGCCGATGCCGGAAATCTGGCGGAGGCCCGCCGTATCGCTGGCTATCTGCGATGATAAATCAACCTGAATACAGGAATTAATCGAAATAAGATTATCGTTCTGGGCAATTACCCGCGGGTCGTTTGTCCAGTCAACCGGCTGCATCGAAACAGCGGGGTTGTCGTCGACAAAGTTGTAGAGGCGGTCTGTACCCATCAAGAAGGTTGATATAAACTTACCCGGCATAAAATTCTTCTTCTTGTTAGTAATGACACCTGCGTCCACGAGTTCAACAACACCATCGCTGAACATTTCGGAGTGAATCCCCAGGTCGTGTTTCTCCTTGAGGAAAAACAGCACCGCATCGGGAAGGCTGCCAATGCCCAACTGCAAGGTATCGCCGTCTTTAATCAGCGAGGCGCAGTTTGCCCCAATTGCCTTGTCCACATCGGTGAGTTGTGCCGAAGGAAGTTGAATGAGCGGCTGGTCGGCCTCGACAATATAATCAATATCACTGACATTGATGAAAGTGCCGAAGGTGCGGGGCATGTGCTTGTTCACCTGTGCAATGACAATTTCGGCGCACTCGGCGGCAGTGCTGGTATAGTCTACCGACACCCCATAACTGCACCAGCCATGCTTGTCAGGTGGCGACACATTGATAAAAGCCACATTCGGATGAATATAGCCGTCGCGAATCAGGCCCGGAAGGTCGGAGAAGTTGCAGGGGGTAAAATCGCCCCGGCCTTCTTCGATGCATTTACGGGTAGAGCCGCCCAAAAAGTTTGAATTATGGTGAAAATTCGCCGCATATTCAGGCTGGCAGTAGGGGCTTTTCCCCATTGCAACCATGTGGTAAATTTCCACATCGTGATAGGCCCCGGAATTTGCAACCAGCGCATCAACCAATGCGGTCGGCTCCCCGCAGGCATGCCCTACAATAATCCGGTCGCCCGATTTCACTTTCTTCACCGCCTCAGCGGCTGTGCATAATTTCGATTTATAATCATCTTGCCAACTCATTTTTTTCTCCTCACAATTTAATTAACCACGAATGACACGAATACAACGGCCTTCGGCCTTATGTTACACGAATTTTCAATTACCAATCATAGATTATTCGTGTCGGCGTAACCGATTCGTGTTCATTCGTGGTTTAACATTCTTCTTGCCTGTTCAATCAATTCATCACTAACGCCGGTATCGACGACAACCTTAATATCCGGTAGTCCTTCCCGGCACAATTCTTCTATTTCGAACACCGCTGAGGGGCAGCCGTTGCAGCCCCCCAGCATCTTTAACCTGAGGACAGTGCCGTCGAAATTTTCAACGGCAACATCCCCACCGTGGGCTTTGGTGAGAGGCCTGATTTGTGTGTCAAGAAACTGCGCTATATTATCCAGGTCTGTCATACCATTACCTCAATCACAGAATGCATTCAAAGGGCGCAATAAATTGCGCCCCTACAGTTACTCTTTAACATGCGCTATTTTCTTGGCGAGAATCTTCTTCGCTTCAAGGTTGCTTTGGCGGCTAATCATGATACGCTGTGCCTGGGGGGAACCTGCGCCGTGCATGGATTCGGTGCGGTAGCCTACAGCCGCTGTGCCTAATGCAAGGTTTTCAATCAGGCGCAATATACGCAGACGGTTTTCTACGCTGACGCCGGGGGCCGCAGCAAGATACTTCTCAACATACTTCCCAAGTTTCGGGTCGCGAAGGTCTTTTTCGCTGGGCGCGGTAACGACAATGCCGCCTGCAATATCTTCTGCCAGCCGGACAATCTCGTAGGGGAAGCGGGTAACATTCTGCTTGCAGACATTGGCCAAAAGGAGGTCAATAATAAAGTTGCCCGACGCCGTTTTCTTCCCTTCTGCCGAACAGGCAATGCCGCAGCAGTAGAGGGTCTCGTTGAGGTGGGTCATTTCAATCAATTTGTCTTTGATGTGGCTTGCCTTGGGGCATCCGTTGTAGTCTGCAATAGTTGCAGCAGCGCCGATAAGGACATCGCCGACGCCGACTTTACAGCCGCCGTAGCTCTGGCGATGGTAACCGGAAAAACGTTCGACGAGCATGCTGGCATATTCTGCCTCGCCTGCCATAAAGACATATTCATTGGGAATAAAGACATCGTCAAAGACAACAAGAGCTTCAACGCCACCGAATTCGCTGTTACCGACATCCAGTTCGCTGCCTTCAAGTTTCCGTGTATCGCAGCTCTGGCGGCCGATAATCATGAACATGTTTTTTACATCCATCGGCACGGCAAAGGACACGGCATAGTCGGCATCCTCAGGCTTCATTGCCTGTGTGGGCATGATAATCATCCAGTGGCTATTCAGGGCGCCTGTTTGGTGGGCCTTTGCGCCACGGACTACAATGCCATCGGGCCTTCTTTCTACAATATGAAGGAAGAGGTCGGGGTCCTGCTGGGCGTGGGGAGCAAGGCCGCGGTCGCCTTTGGGGTCGGTCATGGCACCGTCTACCGTGTAGTCATTGTCCTGCACCATGTGCATGAACTTGACGAAATTATCATGATAATGGGTCTTGTTCTTGGCATCCATCTCGAAGGTGGTGCTGTAGATAGCGTTAAAGGCGTCCATACCAACGCAGCGCTGGAAACAGGCCGCCGTCTGCTGGCCGAGGAGCCGCTGCATCTTTACCTTTTTGATAAGGTCATCGGTGCTCCGGTGAATGTTGTTGAAACGATTAATTTTTTTACCGGTATCGGGGTCGATGGCGGTCATAAGGCCGTCGTAGGCCGGGTCCTGGGCTAGGTCGTAGGTCATACGAACCGAATTAAGGGAAGGCCGCAGAATAGGGTCATCCACACGATTTTCGACTTTTTTGCCAAACATATACACCTGCATGTCGATTTTCCGAATGCTTTCGATGTATTGCTCACCTGTCATAAGTGCCATAACTTTATCCTCCTAATTTTAGATAAATTATTTCAATAATACCATTATAATGCATAATTGCCGATTTGTAAAGGGTAAATTTTTTTTATTTTCTAAAATTTTTCCAGGCAATTCCATAATGGCTTACCCGAAGCCCCATTCGCCGCTCGCTTATTCCCAGCGCACGTGCTGCAAGGGACATATTTCCTTCGCTTATCTTCAATGCTTCTATTATCATCTCTTTTTCCAGCCGGGAAAGGGCTGCATCAAGGGTGGCTGTTGGTTCTGTGTGTGTTGCCTCTGCTGTTTGCAGGCTTGGAGGCAGGTGATAGGAGTGAATAACCGAGTCGGTGGAAAGCAAGACGGCCCTTTCGATGCAGTTTTCCAGTTCCCGGACATTGCCCGGCCAGCTATACGATGTAAGCATATCGATTGCCGGCGTGGAGATGCGTTTAATGGGCTTCCCATGCCTTGTTCCCAGTTTTTCTGCAAAGTAGTCGGCCAAAAGAACAATATCCGTCTTCCGTTCCCGCAATGGAGGCAGGTGAATCGGAAACACATGGAGCCTGTAGTAAAGGTCCTCGCGAAAACGGCCGGCCTGCACCTCTTCCTGCAGGTCCTTATTGGTAGCGGCAATCAGGCGGACATCCACCTTGATAGTTCCGCTCCCCCCTACCCGTTCCAGCTCATGTTCCTGCAAAACCCGCAGTAGTTTTACCTGTATTTGCAGGGGCGCATCGCCTATTTCGTCAAGGAAAAGAGTGCCGCCGTCAGCCATCTCGAAACGGCCCTTTCGCATGGCCACCGCCCCGGTAAAGGCCCCTTTTTCGTGCCCAAAAAGCTCGCTTTCGATAATACTTTCCGGCAAAGCCCCGCAATTAACCTTGATAAATGCCTTGCCTGCACGCCGCGAAAGCCTTTCAATTTCTGCTGCGGCAAGCTCTTTTCCCGTGCCGCTTTCCCCGGTAATTAAAACGCTGGCGTCGCTGGGAGCCACCTGGGCAATTTCGGCAAGAGTTTGCACAATGGCCTTGCTGCTCCCGATAATATTCCCCTTGTGTGCCGATACCGGCCGGGCAGTCTGTTCGGCTTCCTTCTTGTAATCCTCTACCAGCTTAATCCGCAACCTGACTGCATCGTATATAATAGAAGAAACACGCTCAAGAAAGGCCTCATTCCGGGTTTCGGCGCTGAGCGTGCCGATAAATTCACTGCCCCGGCCGCTTCCCCTTCTTATGGGCACACAGCAGCAATTCTCTTCGATTTTACCGATACCGGTCTCGAAAACCCGCCCTTCCAGCCCTTCGCCGAGCCTTATTATCTCATCTTTATTGATAAAATTACAGAGAAGGCCCCGCTCCTTGTCGATAAAAGCGACCTTTCCCCCAGAAATCCCCGCCCGAGCCTCCATAAGAGCAAAAACAGCAGAAAGAGCCTCCCCAAAATCATGCTTAGCATCAAAAGTCCGCGCTATATCAAAAAGTAATTCCAGTTCCGAATCAGTAGCCATCAACAAAACTATACCTTTTTTTCCCCTCAAATGCAAGCGCTGAACAAATACTCCCAGGGCAAAATCATTTAACTTTGAAATCATAAAAACAACCACGAATATACACGAATCGGCTTCGCCGACACGAATATTCTATGATAAGTAAACAAAAATTCGTGTGGCCGAAGGCCATTCGTGTTATTCGTGGTTACTATAAAGTTAAATGATTTTGCCCTGAAATACTCCCCTCCACTCCTTGACACATCCAAAAGATTCTGTTATTTTTTTATAGTAAGGTACAATAATTAAAGGTGATATACCACAATCAACTATATTGGTAGGTGGAATAGTAGCGTCTTCTATTGCTGTTGTAATTGGTCTTTTATTTACAACATTATTTGGACAGGAGGATTAAAATGCAAACATTACTGGTAATTTATGGATTTATAGGGACATTGCTTGCTATTTCGGCAATTGCTCTTGTCATTTATGGGGTATTAACACATCAGGAGCATAAAATGGAGGGCTACACCCCAGGGCACTTGCCGGTTTAATCGCTCCCTTAACAAGACGGGGCAGGCATCCCCTCCCTTCTTTCTCTTCCCCCACTCTCCCCACACTACTGCCTGTAATGAGTCTTCCGTCTCCTTCGTAGACGGAAGAATAGGTTCTGACGGCTCCCCTTAAGGGGAGCCGACAGAACTTCTTAAGTTTCCCCTCCGGGGAAACTTTTGGGCCTTCCGCCTCCTTCAATGATAAGCAGCAAGGAGCAAGGAGCAGCTAGCAGGGAGCAGAAAGGAAGAAA
>JAISIL010000057.1 GCA_031262035.1 Spirochaetaceae bacterium
CAATACCGAGACATTATGCGACTTGTGTATATATTCACTCATTCCTCCAGTTTAACGGTTTTTACATAAAACTTTAACCGCCGCAGAGCGGCGGGGTATTATACCCCAAGGGAATAAAATTCTTGAATTGGACCCAAAAAACGAACACGCCAAAAAGTATCTTGCCATGATTGCCATGGATGATGCTACCCCGGATTTTAGCAAAGCCAATCAAAATTTTGATAGAGTAATTGAAACTAATCCAAATAATGTAATGGCACATTTTCAGCGAGGCCAATCCTATTTCTTGGCTAATAATTTTGATGAGGCAATTAGTGAATTCAATAGCTGTATAGATTTATTAATAAATGACACATATACTTATGAGGAATATGAAGCAGATGAATTACCAACTATATCGGATGCTTATTATATGTGTGGGAGGTCTTACGCCAAAAGAAGTTTTGTTGAAAGAGAGAAGGATTATTGTGGCACTCTGCAAAATTATAATTTCTTTATGCAAAATCTCATTACGGCGATTGAATATCTCGACAAGGCAAGTGAATATAAGCTAAAAAACGATGCTGAGATATATGATGGCCATGGAATTATTTATTTTTCAATGGCTGAATGCGAAAAAATGAATGGCAATAATACAAAAGCTAATGACTATTATCATAAAGCCATAGATTGTTTCAAAGT
The DNA here is from genome assembly GCA_031262035.1 of Spirochaetaceae bacterium. Lineage (GTDB taxonomy): Bacteria > Spirochaetota > Spirochaetia > Treponematales > Breznakiellaceae > JAISIL01. The sequence continues at coordinate 682 of JAISIL010000057.1, forward strand.
AGCAGTAGATATTAATCCAAATGATGGTTACATATATTACGGGTTGGGAAATGCATACGAAGGCTTAGAAAAACGGAAGGAAGCGATGGATGCTTTTCGTAAGGCACTAAGTTTAGATCCTGAGAATAACAATTTTGCAAAAGATGTTATCGCAAAATTAATAGAACTTGAGAAAGAAGGTATCGATGTCTCCAAACATTATTAAAGCAATTTCAGAATACTCGAATGGATTAGGATTTGATAGTGCGCATGTATCTTTATGGTTCGGAAGTGGTTCGGATAATATAGTAAAGGCGCTTCAAGATAACAATGAGTCAGACTCATTTAGAGTAATAATGCAGAAATACCAAATTGACAACACTAACAAGCAATATGGTGATTATCAGGAAATATATGTAAAAGCTAATAATGTTGTAAACAGCTTGATTGTTAAAGATGAGAAAGAATTTGGTGTTGCACATTATACCACTATAGATATTGCATCTAAAATGCTTTTTGACCATTCGGAAATACGGCAATTCTCTATAAAAAAGGTAAATGATCCAAGCGAAGGCAAAACACTTCTTTGCTATTTACAAGATGATAATTCACCTATCAATTTGAATAATCTCGATTGTACTTATCAAGCATTTGTTACTTGCTTTACATTTAATCATAATCACCTCAATCAATTCAGGCTATACGGCAAAGCAAACCATACAGAAAGGAAATATGATAAGATATCAAAGAAAGATAAAATATACGTTTATCAAAAAGAGTGTGCGGGATTGAGTTTATTATTCAATGGTAATTTCTTTTCAAAACAGGAAGTGCTAATTGCACCAGATATAATAAGTAATACAAAAAATGTCAATGACACAAAGCCTACACTTTATCGTTGTCTATATATTGATCCTGATACAAAGCAGATAGTATCTGTGGGACAAAGAGATAAATATACATTTTATAGAAAGAGTAAATATTCAGAAGACACAATAAAATCTGACTCTGAGTACAACAAATATCAAAATTCTATAAATGATGTGATGAAGCATGTCGAAACAGAAATGTCCTCACTAGCAAAAGCAGTTAATGAAATGAGTAATAAAGATGACAGGATTATTGCTGACTTATTGATAAATTTGCGTTATTTAGTTAAACACTATGCTTTTAAAGAAGAACAGGAATGTAGAATTATACAAGTTAAAAATATTAGCGATGTTTCACATTATGCAAAAGATGGTATAAAAAAAGAAAAGAATAAACTGTATTTAGAGGCAGGGGATATAGGGAACCATGTCGACAGGATATTTTTTGCGCCATGTGCAGATGAAAAAATGATTAATTTATTTCTGTATAAGTTAAAGTATAGTGAATTGAATATAAATCACTACATCAGCAATTTACCGTTTGAAAATGTATCACTGCGACAAACTAGAAGAAGACGATCAAGACGCAGAACAAGGTAACAGTTACTATCTTTATAACTGCGTCCTTGCCAAGACGATAGATAGGTTCAAAAGTGCCTGACATCGTCGCCGATACCAGACAGGGGCCTGCCGATGCCGCAACCGTGCCGCCAGTGGCAAGGGTAACGCCATCTACTGGGAAGAAGACCCACGGGCAGTGTAAGGGCAAGCTGTGGTAGTTTATGAGGCATGGCGCGGTTCTTTAACAACCAGGTACTCATGCCCGGCGCGTATCATTGCCTGCCATCCTTGTTCCTGAATATATGCAGACTTTTCCGCGTATGTGCTTCCCTTTGCCTCTCTCCATATTTTGCGCTTAATAGCACGCACACGAGCAAGTGTTTCCTTTTCTTCCGGCGTCCACTTAGTCATAATCTATTACCTCCGTTGGGGTTGATAACCCTATCATCTTGTAACCTGCTCTCAGGTTCACAAAACCTGTTCCAATCATCGTCTTGGTCTTAACGATGTGTCCCATATTATAACTTACCACAAAATCCAACCTATTAACAGTAGCCAAGGCAATATGTATCGCATCATCATCATACTTTGCCGGGACTATTCCCTTGTCAATGTATAAAGCAGCCAAGGCATCGGCCTTACTGTCCCTGAGCAACATCTTTATATGGTACTCATCAATGAGTGCTTTCATCTTTTTGTACCGTTCCGGTGTATCATCCGCGATTTCATCCTCAACCACAGAGGAAGTGAATGCCTCATATTGACCACCCTTAATGAGGGCAAAGAGCTTCCGGGTGTCGTCCCGCTTTGTACCGGGTTTTTCAAGAATGTAGAAATTGAAGCAGGTCGTCTCCAAATATAATGTCGGCTTATACATACCCTATACGATACTATAATATGGGAAAAAAGTCAAGTGGCTTGCCAATGATTAAACTAAAAAGTGCCTGGCACCGTCACTGCTGGAAGATAAACCTGCCCCTACTCAAACACACATATACCTTTCAAACCACAGTGGAACACTGCCGTTTATGATATGCAGTTTATCATCTTTCTTTTCGGCAAAATATTTGTATGAAAGAGCATTGTCTGCTCCTGAGTTATCATAAAAATGAACGCTGCCAGAAAAGAGACAAAGAAAATATCAATTATTTAATGGTAGAGAAAACTTTATTGTATAAACTAGATTCTTTATAAAATCTTTCTCAGGATACGCAGAAACCCGCTTGACAGAAAAAAGAGGATATGCTATATTTATATAGTAAACTAGAGGAGAATTCGTTATGTATGCGGTAAAGGGTTTCTATCAGGGCGATAGGCATGTTGTCTTGCCGGAATGGCCGGATGCTCCTATAAGTGGCAATTATGAAGTTATTATCACTTTTCTTGACCCGCTGTTTTCGGAAAGTTCATTAGATATGGAGTTAAAAACAAATGTAAAACCTCAAAAGCCTGATATTCATTACCCTGAACCTGATTTGGAAAAGCGGAAACAGGCTTTTATTGATTTTTCGCGCTTTGCCGGCACCTTGCATTCTGATTTTGATCCAGACAAAATGCGTATGAACGCACTTGAGGAAAAATATGGTCCTTTTAATTGATACTAACATTATAATAGATTATTTGCGCGAACGCGAGCCCTGGAAAGAAAGCTCAGGAAAAATATTGGAAATGTGTTCTACAGGAGCCGTAACAGGATTTGTGGCTGCGCATACCATGACAAACCTTATGTATATTCTCAGAAATCATTATAAAGATGCTGATAGTAATCAGCAATTAATTGATTTATGCAGATATCTCGGTGTTGTCGGCTTGACCCATTCAATGATAATATCTGCATTAAGAAATACTGAGTTTACAGATAAGGAAGATTGTCTACAATATGAGTGTGCTTCTGTCGTTGATGCAGAATATATAATTACTAGGAATGTAAAACATTTTGAGAATTCAAAGATACCGGCTGTAACACCAGAAGATTTTATTGTTATTTCTCCACTATAGTGCGGAACACTGCCATTTATGATATGCAGTTTATTTTCTCTTATAATGGGCTGCTTCATATTCATCGGTCCATTCCTGCAGTTTTTCTTGTAACAATATTTTGTCAGGCAAGTAGAGATTGTATTCGGATGCATATATGTAAGCAGTATACCGACAGTCGGTTTTTCAAAATCCTGCTTAACATAACGGTCATAGTAATTGACATACATCTGCCTCAAATCCTGATGTCTCAGTTTTGAGGTCAATAAGAGGACAACATAATGTGTCCAACTGAGTTTGAAAAAGCCAGTCAATAACTGGCTTTTTCCAGGGTAAATGGTTGGCGGTTAATTTTTTTCAAGAGATATAATTACTCAAGCATTGTTCCGCTGAAATATGATTCTTGCAAATAGGATGGACTGTTGTAATAAGTACTGGCGTTATAATCATCTATTCTGGCACAAACCCAAGAATTATAGACTTGTATAAGTGCTTCAATAAGCGGGAGTTGCTGACGGGAGGCGACGGCAACAATGAGACGAGTATATACCTTTCCTATATCCCAGAATGATGGTACAGTATAGAGGCAAGCAGCGACATTATCAAAACACCCTTCTTCAATGTTATGTTTATGAATTAACTCATCGGATATTTTATCTATATTTTCGCAATGATAGACATCGGCTAAATCATAAATATGTGTTAATTCGGTTTTTCCAAGAGCAATCACCACTGCACTTTTCCGCTGTTTAGTCTTTCGGGCAATATATTCAATGAGGCTGCAAAGATAAAAAAGATTGTTCACCGATGTTTCTTCTCTGCCATTCATAATACAACCTCACTTAAAATAAACTGTAGACAGTCTACAGAACGCTCTGTACAGAAAGCAATCTGTTGGGTCGGATGTTTGAATTTGTTCACAATAGCAGTGTCATAACGCTTCGCCCAGCGTATTGTTTGTTCTTTAATCGTGGTACAATAAAAACCGGGACCAAAATCTTTAGTATAACGCCCTTTTATAATACGGGGCTGCCGGATTTCTACATAGGAACCATGAAAAATAAGCATTTGTATTAAATACCTCTCCTTATTATGATATCAAACAAAAGAGAAAGTGTCAAGGCCTCTATGAAACAGGCCTCTATGAAAAAAAAGTACCTGGCTCCGCGTGAGCTTTAAAAAGCGGCTATTGCAAGTTATATACAAAAGCGCTATACTACTAACAGGAGTGTGTGACTATGGACTATTTAGGAAAAGAAATCCCCAAGCTGGGGTTTGGGGCGATGCGGCTTCCGCGAAAAGAGGGGGCAATTGATATTGCAGAGACAAGCGAGATGGTGGACCGCTTTCTTGCTGCAGGATTTCAGTATGTAGATACTGCTTTTGGCTATGAGGATTCGGAGGAGGCGCTAGGCAAGGCGCTTGTTGCCCGCCACCCGAGGGAGAGCTATTTTCTTGCGACAAAGCTTCCCGCCTTTGCCGCTTCCTCGGAGGATGCTGCCAAGGCGATGCTGACTACTTCGCTAAAACGCACCGGCGCAGGCTATTTTGATTTTTACCTCTTGCATAATATTGGCGCTTCGCGGACGGCAAAGTATGATGAGTATCATATCTGGGATTATGTGCTGGAACAAAAGGCAAAGGGATTGATTAAACATGTCGGTTTTAGCTTTCATGATAGCGCCGATGTGCTGGATAAATATCTGAGTGCGCACCCTGAAGCAGAATTTGTGCAATTACAAATAAACTGGGCCGATTGGGATAATAGCAGTGTGCAATCCGCTAAGTGCTACGAAGTGGCCCGCAAATACGGAAAGCCTGTGGTCATCATGGAACCGGTAAAAGGCGGCATGCTGGCAACCCCGCCTGAATCTGTTGCAAAACTTTTCAAGGCTGCAAACCCCGATGCAAGCATTCCCTCCTGGGGTATTCGTTTTGCCGCTTCGCTTGAAGGGGTTATTACCGTGCTATCCGGCATGTCAAATATTGCCCAGATGGATGATAACATAAAAACGATGAAGGCCTTTCAGCCTCTTACAAAAGATGATTACAGCCTCTTGGAGAAGGCACGAAAAGAACTTGAGGTAATTCCTCAGATTCCCTGCACTGGCTGTCAGTATTGCACAAAAGGCTGCCCGCAGCATGTTGCTATCCCTGATATATTTGCCGCAGTTAATAATTATCGCTTGTATATGCATGGAAATAAGGAGCAGGCAAAGGCAAACTATGGCTGGATTAAAAATGGCCTTAAAGGCCCTGCTTCCAATTGCATCCAATGCGGCGCCTGCGAAGCGGTTTGTCCGCAGAAGATACAGATAGTAAAAGAACTGGAAGACGCTGTTGAGATATTTGAAAAATAGTGATGCAGTAAGTGCAGAATTAGATTCCCTCTTAAAAGAAAAGAAGAAGATAGTTCTGGTAATTGACGGCAGGTGTGGTGCAGGAAAGACCACACTTGCTGCACAGTTACAGGAATTGTATCAGGCTGATGTAATTCCTATGGACCATTTCTTTTTACGGCCGGCACAACGCACAGAAGCCCGGCTTGCAGAACCGGGAGGCAACATCGACTACGAACGCTTTGCCGATGAGGTTCTGGAAAAGCTGCCGGCCGCTACGGCCTTTAGTTACCGGCCCTACAACTGTAGCACACAAGAATATGACCCGCCCATTGCAGTAAAACCAGGCCGCCTTAGCATAATTGAAGGCTCCTACAGCATGCACCCCAGGCTGCATGAGCAATATGCTCTTCGTTTTACCGAAGACGAAGTGTTTATTCTCAAGGCCTTCCTGACCGTAAACACCGAGGAGCAGCACAAACGCATTGCAGAACGAAGCCCCGGCAAACTCGAACAGTATATAAAACAGTGGATTCCAATGGAAGAACGCTATTTCAAAGCATTCAATATAGAAGAAACCTGCGATCTTGTGCTTGATACAGGGCAAAATCATTTATTTTTAAATCCCAAGAAAAATAACCACGAATAACACAAATGATATTGCCTACGGCAAATCACACGAATTTTCGATTACTTATCGTAGATTATTCGTGTCGGCCTAGCCGATTCGTGCTATTCGTGGTTGTGTAAAGAGTTAATGTTTTTGCCCTGGTGCTTGATGGGTGCACTTTCTTTTTGGGGGTAAATCAGGCAGCCATGAGCAGGGGATGAATATAAGAATCCCATAAGCCGCTTTCTTCCCTGGCCCTTAAGCTCAAGACATACTGTGCCGTAGGCA
>JAISIL010000118.1 GCA_031262035.1 Spirochaetaceae bacterium
GCACGAAAAAGATTTACGAGAAGGAGCCTAAGACGCCCTACATGAGGCTTATGGAAAGTTCAGAGCTGGATACAAAATACAAGAATGAACTCCGGAAGCGGAAAGCAGAACAGAATCCATTGGTGTTAAACCGGAAACTCAACAAAGCAGTTGAAAGGCTCTAGCAGATAAACCGTAAAAAAGATACACTCAGAGGGAATGTAGGGCTGAGCCATGATACGGGAAAATAACTGCCGTTGGCAGTTTCTTTCGGCTAGATTTGGGTTATGAGGCAGCCACCCCTTTTCGGCTAGATTAGTTATGAGGCAATTCGACACCTTGCATAAAACGGGCTTTTTTGTTATACTGATATTTGGAGTTAACTGAAATGATTTATCCGCATGAGACTATTGAACCTAAGTGGCAGAAGTATTGGCATGACCACAAGAGTTTTCGGGCTGTTGAAGACCCTTCTTTTCCAAAAGAGAAGCGGCGTTATGTTTTGGATATGTTCCCCTACCCTTCCGGAGCCGGCTTGCATGTAGGCCATCCCGAAGGCTATACGGCAACGGACATCTACTGCCGTTACCTGCGTATGAACGGCTACAATGTGCTGCATCCCATGGGTTTTGATGCATTCGGCCTTCCTGCGGAGAATTATGCAATAAAAACAGGCCAGCACCCGGCAATAACCACGGCAAATAATGTCCAGCGTTTTCGTGACCAAATACACACATTGGGTTTTTCCTACGACTGGGACCGGGAGGTAGACACTTCAAGCCCGGAATATTATAAATGGACACAGTGGATTTTCCTGCAGCTCTACAAAAAGGGCCTTGCCTACGAGGCCGAGATGCCTATAAACTGGTGCCCGGACTGTAAAACCGGCCTTGCCAATGAGGAAGTAAAAGAAGGCAAGTGCGAGCGTTGCGGGGCAACGGTGACGCACAAGCGTATTCGCCAATGGGTCTTGAAGATTACCGCCTATGCCGAGCGCTTATTGAAGGATTTAGACCTTGTCGATTGGCCCGAACCGGTGAAGCTGATGCAGAGGAACTGGATTGGGCGTAGCGAGGGGGCGGAGGTCAAATTCAAAGTAGCAAGGAGCAAGTATCAGGTAGCAAGTGAGTCAGATGCTACCTGCTACCTGCTACCTGATACTTACTTAGAGATATATACTACTCGTCCTGACACTTTGTTTGGGGCTACTTATATGGTGCTTTCGCCGGAGCATCCGCTGGTGCAGAAGATTACTACGCCAGAGCAGAAGGCGGCTGTTACGAAGTATGTTGAGGAAGCGGCAAAGAAGAGTGATCTGGAACGGACTGACCTGGCCAAGACAAAGACCGGGGTGTTCACCGGGGCTTATGCTATCAATCCGGTAAATGATGCGAAGATTCCTATCTGGATTGCCGATTATGTCCTGATTAGTTATGGAACGGGGGCTATTATGGCAGTTCCGGCACATGATGAACGGGACTGGGATTTCGCGAAGGTGTATGACCTACCTATAATACAGGTGGTGTCAGATACCCCCCCCTCTATCCCCCCCGCACACGGGGGGGAAGATACTTCTTCTCTTCAAAATAACCTTTCTCCCCTCCCGCTTGCGGGGGGGGCTGGGGGGGGGGCTACCGAATGCACTACTGCATACGGATATTCCGTTAATTCAGGCTTTTTAACCGGCCTTCCTACAGATGAGGCCAAGGAGAAGATGATTTCCTGGCTTGAAGAACGAGGCTTAGGGAAGAAAACCGTGCAGTATAAGCTGCGGGACTGGATTTTCAGCCGGCAGCGGTATTGGGGGGAGCCTATTCCCCTTGTGCATTGCCCTAAATGTGGCATTGTTACCGTGCCTGAAAGCGACTTGCCCCTTCTCCTCCCTGAAACCAAAAGCTATGAACCCAGCGGCACTGGCGAATCGCCTCTTGCCAAGGTTGAAAGTTGGGTCAACACCACCTGTCCGCATTGCGGCGGGCCGGCAAAACGGGAGACAAACACCATGCCGCAATGGGCAGGTTCCTGTTGGTATTACCTGCGTTACTTAGACCCACACAATGATAAAGAATTTGCAGGCCGGGATACAATTGATTATTGGGCGCCGGTTGACCTGTATGTCGGCGGAACAGAACATGCTGTCTTGCACCTTTTGTATGCACGCTTTTGGCACAAGGTTCTTTTCGATTTAAATTTGGTCAATAGTCCGGAACCCTTTGCACGGCTGGTGAACCAGGGCATGATACTCGGTGAGGACAACCAGAAAATGTCCAAGAGCCGTGGGAATGTAATAAACCCCGACGACATTGTAAAGCAATATGGGGCAGACGCACTCCGCATGTATGAAATGTTCATGGGGCCATTGGAAGCAACCAAACCCTGGATGACCGCGGGGCTGGTGGGGGTTAGTCGCTTCCTGGAAAGAATGTGGACGATTAGCACCCGTGTAAGGGCGGATTATAATCCGCCCGGTAGGGACACGGTTAACCGTGTCCCTACAACAGACGAAACCTTGTTTCGTCTGTTACACAAAACAATTAAGAAGGTGACCAAGGACACTGATACCCTGAATTTCAACACGGCCATTAGCCAGATGATGATTTACAGTAACGAGTTGGCCAAGCTGGAAACTGTGCCTGCTGAATTGTGGGAACCCTTTGTGCAGATGTTTGCCTGCTATGCACCGCATTTGGGTGAAGAATTTTGGGAGAAGCTTGGGCATACTGAATCTGTGGGCAAATCGGCATGGCCGCAATACGATGAGGCTCTGTGTAAGGATGATGAGATTACTATTGTTGTGCAGATAAATGGTAAGGTTCGTGATAAATTTACTGTAGCATCCGATGCATCAAAAGAGGACATTGAGAAAAAGGCACTTGCCCTGCCTGCAACTGCAAAGTGGACAGAGGGCAAGCCGCCTCGTAAAGTTATTGTCGTGCCGGGCAAGCTGGTGAATATTGTGGTGTAAGAAGCAGTTTCAAAACTGTTTCTTACATAATCCTTACTGTGCAGTTTTTGTGTGCACCTTCGAATACCTGCTCATATGTGTCGCCTTTACGGCTAACCTTTAGGGTAAGCACTGCATTGCCTTTTAAATCGTGCACGGTGCATTGGGCTGTTTTTCCCTCGGCCAAATCATAAACACGGAATTCAGTGCCATCGGTGTAATCATAATCGGGGCGGTCATCCTGTTTACCAAAGGGAATAATTGAAGCAGGGCGCACAAAGACCGGCATATTCAGGTAATCGTATGTTTTCGTATGCCAACGTCCACCGGGAAGCCGTTCACCGTCAATCATGTTGACCCAGGCGCCATCCGTGGTGCCATCACAATTGGTGTAGGGTAAAAAGAATTCACCTTCGCCCCGGTCATTGAATATAGGTGCTACCAAAATGGAGGAGCCAAGCATGTATTGCCTGTCCAGGTAGTCGCAGGAACGGTCGCCTGCAAACTCAATCTGCATGGGGCGCATCAATGGAATGCCTGTTTTGTGTGCCTCTACAGCACCGGCCCAAATGTAGGGCATTAAGCGGCACTTCAAATTAACAAATTTCTTTAATACTACACTGGATTCTTCATCAAAATTCCAGGGCACCCGGTAGGATTTAGAACCATGCAAGCGGCTGTGTGTGCAAAAAAGGCCGAATTGCACCCATCTTTTATATAAATCGGGCGTAGAAGTCGCTTCAAAACCGCCAATATCATTACTCCAGAAGCCAAAACCGGACATCATAAAGGAAAGGCCGCCACGCAGTGTTTCTGCCATAGAAGGATAGGAAGCAGAATTATCCCCCCCCCAGTGAACAGGAAACTGCTGACAGCCTGCCGTTGCACTCCGTGCAAAAAGCACTGCGTTCCCCTCGCCTGCACATTCTTCTAGCGTATCAAACACTACCTTGTTATACAGGTATGCATAGTAATTGTGCATAGCCATAGGGTCAAGACCGTTATGGTAAACTACATCGACAGGAATCCGTTCGCCAAAGTCGCTTTTAAAGGCATCAATTCCCAAAGCATGTAATTCACGCAATTTATCTGCATACCATTTATAGGCGAGAGGATTAGTAAAATCTATAACAGCAAGCCCCGGCTGCCAATTATCAACTTGTTTAATACCATGCCCGTCGGCACGCATTAGGAAATATCCTTTCTCTGCACCCTCGCGGAAAAAATCATTGTCCTGAGCTACATAGGGGTTAAGCCAGCAACAAACCTTGAGACCGCGTTCATGCATCTTTTTTATAGTCGATTTTATATCAGGGAAGATCCGCTTGTCCCAGGCAAAATCACACCAATGGAATTCTTTCATCCAGTAACAATCAAAATGAAACACCGAAAGCGGAATATTCCGGTCGGCCATTCCCTGTATAAAAGAACTAGTGGTCGCTTCATCATAATTGGTAGTAAATGAGGTAGAAAGCCAGAGACCAAAAGACCAGACCGGCGGTAGAGCCGGCTTACCTGTTAAATCAGTATAATTTGCAAGCACTGCCTTTGGGGTATCGCCTGCAATAAAAACATAGCGAAGTTCTTCACCGGGAACACTAAAACTGACAAACTCAACTTTTTCGCTTGCCGCTTCAAATGACACCAATGAGCTATGGTCAACAAACACCCCATAGTTTTTATTTGTTATATAAAACGGTATATTCTTATAGGCAACCTGCGAAGCTGTTCCGCCATCTTCGTTCCACATATCAACAGTTTGCCCGTTTTTTACAAAAGAAGTCCAGCGCTCCCCCATGCCGTAAACACATTCATCAGGCGCAAGGGATAGTTCAGTATTCATGTATGGTTTATAATCACTGTGTAGATAATGTCCATCTGTATCGGGAAGCATCGTAGACGGTGTTCTTCCCCATTGAAAGTATCCTGCATTGCGGAAATGACAGCCACTTAACACGACGCCATTCCGTTCAAATTGGTAACCGGCATTTCCGCTGTCACCCCAAATACCCTTCCACACACGCACAGAAAGATTACCATTGGTCATTACAACAGAGTTCTCATCTTCAGAAAACTCCAGCTTTTGCGGATTCAAATTCAATGCAAAGCGTGGTTCCTTGCTCTGATATGCAGCAAAATGATACATACGCACCGCAATTGCATCAGGCCCTGCCGAGCTGAACTCAAGGGTGAGCGTCCCGACATCAAGCGCCCCGCCACGGTCATGCACAGGACGAACAGGGCACACGACCCGAAGTTTATCCGCCTCTTGTTCAATACTGAATGCCTGACTTGCATACAATGCATTCGCCTTCTCTGACCTGAGCCAGTAACCTTCTGTAAATTTCATCTAGTTTTCTCCATATTTAATTGACATTAATTGACCCCTCCCCCTACCCCTCCCGCAAGGGGAGGGGGGAAAGTTATTACTACGTCCCGCAAGGGGAGGGGAAAAGTTCTTACTGAGCGCCGTCAATGGCTACCCAGTCTTTTTCAATCTGTGCACAAACTTCGTCTTTGCTCATGCTTCCGCCCATGTAGGCCTGAAGGTCTTCACCAAACTTGGTCCAGAAGGCGTCTGTTGAATAGACAATGGTCAGGGGTAACGAGCCGTCTTTTGCAACAAGGGCTGCGCCGTCAGCGGGCACCACCAGGCCGGCCGGGTTCGAGCCGCCGACAAGCGGGGACACTACCTTTGCGACATCTGCAAACCATGCTTTGCCATAGTCTGATGTATACCACCAGTTGACAAAATCGAGCAATTCTTTTTCGTGCTTGCTCTGGTTGGAAACGCGCATTGCCTGATCGGCGCCGGTTACTACCTTGCAATCTGCCGGATTGTTGCTTATCGGATAACCTGCAAAACCAATTTTCAGATTGGGGTTGATTTTCAGGCTGTCTTCTTCAATCCAGGCGCCCTGTCCTACTGTCATTGCAGCCTGTCCGTTTGCAAATGCGGCAACTTCCTGTGAAAGGAACGTTTCAAGCGGTTTGTCATCGCCATACTGTTTTACCAGGTCGAGGAAGCGGAACATATCATTGTAAAGCCGGGGATAATCCTTGAACTTCGCCTTGCCGCTTTCAAAATCGGCGGTCAGTTGCACCGGATTGTCACTGGCGCTACCGAAGAAGTTCATTGTAGTGTGCTTAAAGACCCACCATTCAGCCATACCGGTGGTAAAGGGCTTTACCCCAAGGGCAGAAATCTTTTTGCAGGCGTCTTCAAGCGCATCGAGCGTCTTGGGGAACTCGGCAATCCCAGCCTGTGCAAAAATATCCTTGTTGTAAAGAATGCCAAAGTAGTTACCTTTGATAGCAAAGCCATAGGGGCCCTTACCAGTGGTCATCGATTTGAAACCGTCGGCTACTGCGGG
>JAISIL010000157.1 GCA_031262035.1 Spirochaetaceae bacterium
TATTTAATTAAGGGAAAAATTATACCCATTACGACCAGGGAAAATGTCCCCCTAGGAAGGGGACATTTTCCCTGGTCGTAACTAGGGGACATAATCGCTGGTCGCTAACAGGCTTTGTCAAGGGCCTTGTTCTTTTTACTCAATTATGCTAGACTGCCTGTATGAATTTAGTCGTAACAGGCGCCCAGTGGGGCGATGAGGGCAAGGGCAAGATTGTTGATTATCTTGCAAAAGATGCCCAGATTATTGTGCGCTTTTCAGGCGGGGCCAATGCAGGCCACACAATCGTTATTGGCGATGAGCAGTATGCGCTTCATCTGATTCCTTCGGGCATTCTCTACCCCGATAAGTTCGTTATTCTCGGCGCCGGCATGGTTATCGACCCCGTCGCCCTCTTTAAAGAGCTTGATATGCTGAAAGAACGCGGTATTGATACCACAGGGCGGGTCTTTATCAGCGACAGGGCGCATATCGTCCTCCCTCGCTATATTCAGATTGATAAAGAGCGCGACGCTGCGCGCAAAACCCCGATTGGCACCACCGGACGGGGCATCGGTATCACCTATTCAATGAAGTGCGACCGTGACGGCATCCGTATTGCAGACCTCGGTTGGAAGGAAAAGATGGACGAACTGGAAGATGAAGACCGTGCCTTCCTGGCGCCCTTCGTTCAGCGCCTTAGCGAAATGTCGATTGACCAGGCCTACTTCCTTATGCACCACCGTAACAGCCAGATTCTTTTTGAAGGGGCACAAGGCACATTGCTCGACCTCGACCTGGGAACCTATCCCTATGTCTCAAGCGGCATGTCCTCTGCGGCAGGTGCTGCAATCGGCGGCTGCATTGGCCCCAGACGGCTCGACAAGGTGCTTGGCGTCTTTAAGGCATACAGCACACGGGTGGGTAATGGGCCCTTCCCCAGTGAGTTTGAGGAAGTGGTTTCGACAGGCTCAACCACCGCTACGGAGGTCGAGCCTGTCGAGACCTCCAGTGAAGACGCTCTGTGCAAATATATCCGTGAAACAGGCCGTGAGTATGGCGTTACCACCGGCCGGCCACGCCGATGCGGCTACCTCGACCTGGTTGCTCTGCGTTATGCCTGCCTTACCAACAGCATCGACAGCCTGGTAATGACCCACCTGGATGTCTATGATACATTGGATAAAATCAAAGCCTGTATTGCCTATCGCATTACCGGGGAAGACGGCAAGGAACACATTATAGAAGAATTTCCTGCTTCCATTGCCGCCTTGAATGCTGCCAAACCGGTGCTCCGTTCCTTTGCCGGCTGGAAACAAAACCTTTCCGGCTGCCTTACCTACGATGAATTCCCCACAGCGGCCATGGAATATATTGAATTTATAGAACGCTTTTGCGAAACGCCTATTGATATTGTGTCGGTAGGTTATGACCGCAAAGAAACAATTATCCGAAAGAATCCCTGGGGGAAGTAGTATGGAAGAAAAGAATGTAACGCCGGGAAGGGCGAAAACAGAATTGGGCAAGTTTTTAAAGCCGGCAACAATTATCATTGTTATTGTAGCACTTGCCATCATAACAATGCTTGCAACCAGCGTCTACATTGTAGACCAGACGGAAAAGGCGGTGATAACCCGCTTTGGGAAGTATCATAACACAACCGGGGCCGGCATACATGTCAGGCTTCCTTTTGGTATTGATAATGTCTATCTGGTAAATGTTACCACCGTGCAGACTGAACAATTTGGCTTTCGAACGATTTCAAGCGGCATCAACAGTTCCTATGTAAAAAACACCAACGAAAGCACCATGCTCACCGGCGACCTCAATATTATCGAGGTTGAATGGATTATTCAGTATCGAATTATCGACCCCGTTGCCTGGACCTTCAATGTCAACGAGCGGGAAAAGACTATTCGTGATGTCAGCCAGAGTGCCATCAATATGCTGATAGGCGATCGGGCTATCATGGATATTATGGGAACAGAGCGAAGCGCTATCGAGTCCGAAGGCGCTGAATTCATGAACGACACTTTTCGCATTTACGGCCTTGGTATTGATGTAATCGCCGTTCGCATGCAGAACATTGACCCGCCGGCCGGTGTGCAGGCTGCCTTTGACGATGTCAACAAGGCCGAGCAGGATATGAACCGCCTGATTAACGAAGGCCAGCAGGCTTACAATGAACAAATTCCCAAGACCCGTGGCGAAGCCGAACAGTTGGTGCAGGAAGCCCAGGGTTATGCTACAGAGCGTGTAAACCGGGCTCGGGGCGATGTTGCCCGCTTTCTTTCTGTTCTGGAAGAATACCGGAGCGCTCCGCAGGTTACCCGTGAGCGCCTCTATGTTGAAACAATGGAAGAAGTCTTTACCGGAAGCGAAACACAAGGCGCCGGTGGCAGCACAACGATTATCGACCGGAACTTCCAAAACTATCTGCCTATCCAACAGTTAGGCAATGGAGGCACAAGATGAAAAAATTAGTAACAACGCTGATAATAATTGTTGTAGTTGTTGTAGGTATTCTTGCAGCAGGGCCCTTTTTTGTAATAGACGAAGGCGAACAGGCTGTAGTTGTCCAGATGGGGCGGATTGTTAATGTAGTTACCGATGCCGGCCTTCACCTGAAAACCCCCTTTATTGACCAGGTAGTTGTCTACCCCAAACGAATAATGGCCTGGGATGGCGAACAAAAGAGCATGCCCACCCTGGAAAAACAATACATTTGGGTTGATGTTACCGCCCGCTGGCGAATTTCCGACCCCAAAAAGTTCTATGAATCGATTTCTACTATAGAAGGAGCCTATTCCAAGCTGGCCGAGGTAATCGATTCAGAGGTGCGGACTGTTGTTGCAGGCAATTTCCTGCGGGAATCGGTGCGAAACAGCAATGAGATAATGGAAAAACCGGTAGATGTGGCAAGCCTTGGCGTCGGAGACGCCCTTGATGAAGAACAGATAAGCAGCATTGTGCAGACCAGCTCGGAATATGAGCCTATTGATAAAGGCCGGCGGCAGTTGGCAGAAGAAATATTGAGCCGCAGCCGGCGAATGATGCCCGAATATGGCATTGAACTGATTGATGTAGTAACAAGGCAAATCCGCTA
Organism: Spirochaetaceae bacterium; assembly: GCA_031262035.1. GTDB lineage: Bacteria > Spirochaetota > Spirochaetia > Treponematales > Breznakiellaceae > JAISIL01. Next base: position 3,086 of record JAISIL010000157.1, read on the forward strand.
TTCCGATGAGCTTACCCCCAGTGTCTACGACCGAATGATAAAAGAACGAAACCAAATTGCCCAAGCCTTCAGGAGCGAGGGCGAGGGACGCAAGGCCGAATGGATGGGCCGCATGGAAAACGAACGCCGTAGCATTATGTCGGCAGCCTACGAACGCAGTGAAACAATCCGTGGAACGGCAGATCAGAAGCCACAAAGATATATGCAGACGCATACGGCCAGGACGATGATTTTTTCCGTTTCTGGCGTTCAATGGAAAGCTACAAAACCACCGTGCCCGGTTTCAACAAAACCCTGTCAACAGACATGGATTATTTCAGATACATGTATTCACCCGAAGGGAGGTAAATGATAAGATTTAATACCGGTTTAACCGCCTCCGAATTTGCCAAAGCCCGTGCCGGTTTTCACCTAACCGACAAGGGCTTCATCCTCCACCCCAATGGCACAGCCGATGTGTGGAATGCCGATGGGGTTATAGAAGACCCCGAAAGCAAGTTGCTTGTGGTGCAGGGACAGGGTGAAGCAGGTGTGCCATTACTGGCAGCCATCACTACCCCCCTTCTTCGCCAATGGCTCCTTGCCCGTGCCAATCTGCAAAACCGCTGTCTCCCCGAAGAAATCCCTGCCCCCTACCCCTGCGGCGCCTTTCTGCAGAATGACAATGTCTTTTTCCCCCCGGAAAGTTTTATCATATGGGACAGTCGAACAAATCCCGACAAAGAGTTTTTTCTGAATAATGCCGAACGCTGGATACATCCCGACCTGCTTTCCAATAGTGAGGAAGCCACTGTCTGGACTGGAACAGCCCTGCTCTACTTTATTTTATGCGGGGAAGCTCCTTTTTCTATTAAAAACGATATTGACGATGCAAAATACAATAACCGAACGATTGAAATCCTTCACAGTGACATTCGCGAAGGTGTTTTTACCCCTCCCCGCCTTGTCAAGCCTGAAATCAATGCAGACATTGCCGATTTTATTGAAAAAGAGCTTAAAAACAAGAATAAAAAGTTTGCCGACCTGGAACAAATACTTGAAAACACTGACGGCAGTGCATTTTTTCATCAATTAGATGAAGAAGAACGGCAAAAAATCGAAAAAGACCGGGCTGCTTATGAAAAAAGAAGGAACACTACGGTAAAAAGCCGCCGTTTTCTGGTTCGGAATGCAGTTATTATTTCGGGCAGCCTCATTGCAGCAGCAATTATTGCCGTAATGGTCATCTCCTACATACATGGCATATTAAGCAAGCCTAACACATTAGGTAAAAGCCCGGCAGAAGTTGTCGAGATGTATTATCAGGGCGTAAACAATCTCAACACCGAATGGATTGACGGTTCTACACTAAACCGAAAAGTCGGGGCCGATTATAGCACAGCGGCTACCAATTTTTATGTGACAAGCAAGATGAGTGAGGCATACCGCGCCCGTTCTTCTGTTATTAATCCACAAATATGGAAAGAACAGGGCGGCGGAGCAGTTGATATCAATGTTTTTGGCTTTGAAGACTGGGAATTAAAGGCCATAGATGCCGATGAAAGCGATGGAACAGTCACTTTTGAGGCCGATTACCTGCTTTTTACCCCTGCAACTGTTCCCGATTCAGAACTGATGAATAATCCATCGCCAAATCTTGTCCGTGTTCCTATCCAAACAGAGACAAAGGACATTATAACCCTCATCTGGCGTAAAGACCGCTGGCTTATCTCTGATATTCAACATGCAGAAGGCGGCATTCCTCCACAATAAAGCTTTACGCCCCAGCAAATTTTGTCCCAGTATTGACAAAAAAATTAAAAATGCAAAAATACTATTGCATAAGTTCTTTTTTTTTAATATAATTATTGTATGAAAACACTTGGCATTAATATTGGTTCTACCAGCCTTAAAATGGCAATAATAAGTGATGATGATGATTCAATAGTCTGGCAGGCTGCCGTTCCCCACGAGGGCGATTTTGCGGCAGCCGTTAAAAAGCTCCTTGCAGAAGGGCATATAGAACCAGGTATAAAAACCCTGGTCACCGGTAACGAAGGCCGTTACATGTTCAATGCCGCAAGCACATTGGAACCATTGTGCGTCGAGGCAGCCCTGCGGGCTGCCGTAGGGGCACGGCGCGCCGTGCCCCTACAACGGTTTCCCAATGCCATCGTCAGCATGGGCGGAGAAGACCTCATCGTTTATCGTTTGGATGAAGCAGGAAAAATCATCAATAACTTTTCGGGAAATAAATGTGCAAGCGGCACGGGCGAATTCCTCAAACAGCAGCTTGCCCGTATGGATATGACCCTTGCCGATATTGACAAGGTGCCCGATACCGCAAAGGTCCTTCCCCTAAGCACCCGTTGTTCAGTCTTTATGAAAAGCGACTGCACCCACCGCCTCAATAAAAGGGAAGCAACAAAAGACGACATCGTCTTGAGCCTTTCTGATGTAATGGCAACAAAGGTTATCGACTTTCTGCACCGTGCAAAAATAACCGAAGGCCGGGTTGTCCTTACCGGTGGTATTACTTTAAACAGGCACATACTTCGTTTCATTCGGGAAAAGGCCCCGCAAATTGAGTTTATCGTTCCGGACATTGCTCCGGTGTTTGAGGCAGTAGGAGCAGCGGTGCTGGCCCGTGAAAGCGGCACTCCCCTGCCCGCCTTTGACAAGATGCTTCGCCACAATGCTGTCCGGTTCGGCACCCTCGGTGCATTAAAAGATTGGCAGGATAAGGTGCAGTTTTTCCCCAGCCACGAGGGCAAGGTGCAAGCCGGTAAAACCTACATCCTCGGTGTAGATGGCGGCAGCACCACAACAAAGGCCTGTTTGGTAGACATAGAAAACGATGAAATAGTCGCCAGCCACTACGGCCGCACCCACGGCGACCCGGTAAAGGCGCTGAAAGAATGTCTGCGGATTATTCAAGAGAAGGTTGATAAAGACTTGGGTAAAGTGGTTTCGACAAGCTCAACCACCGAAGGCAGTACGGTGGTCGAGCCTGTCGAGACCACTATCAACATAAAACTCGTCGCCACAACAGGAAGTTCTCGCGAAATCCTCGGTGTCTTCCTTGAAACCCCCGGCGTCTACAACGAAATTATTGCCCATTCAGTAGGTACCACCTATTTTGATAAGGGCGTCGAGACTATCTTCGAGATTGGCGGACAGGATGCCAAGTATGTGCTGCTGAAAAACGGTGTGCCTATCGATTATGCCATGAACGAAGCATGCAGTGCCGGCACCGGTTCCTTCCTGGAAGAATCTGCAGCAGGCGACCTTTCTATACATTCAGCCGCCGACATTGGCCCCATTGCCCTGGAAGGGGACGCACCCTGCAAGTTCGGTGAACATTGTTCGGCCTTTATCAACAGTGATATACGCAAGGCCGTTCAGCAGGGCGCCACCCGTGAAAACATTACCGCAGGGATTGCCTGTTCAATCGTTTCCAATTACCTGAACCGTGTTGTCGGTAACCGAACCATCGGCGGCAAAATCTTTTTACAGGGCGGTGTTGCAAAAAACCCCGCCGTTCCGCTTGCCTTCGCCATGCTCCTCGACAAAGAAATCCTCGTCCCCCCTGCCCCGGAATTGATGGGCTGCTTCGGGGTGGCGCTCTTGGCTAAGCAGAAATTCCAAAATGGGCTTTTAAATGAGTGGAAAGCGATTGGTTCGGAAGGAGGAAGTAGGAAGGAGGAAGTAGGAAGCCTTCTTGTTAATCTTATCAATCGTGAAATCATATATGAGCGTGTTTTCGAATGTCAGGCTTGTGAGAATCATTGTCCGATACAGGTGTTAGGCGTAAATGGCCATAAATATATGTTTGGTGGCCGTTGTAACAAATATACCAACATGCGCAAGGCCGTAAAAGATGTGCCGGTGTTTGATTATGTCGAGAAACGGGAGAAGATGTTGTTTGAAGAATACGCGGCGCCGGCGGGTGGAACACCCGTCGGTGTAGGGGCGGGTTTCAAACCCGCCCCTACGGGTGCCGTTCCGGCACCCGGCCGCAATTACACCATCGGCATCCCCCGTTGTTTTTCTGTGCATACATTGTATCCATTATATTCCTGGTTTTTCCATGAACTGGGTATCAAGACCTTCCTTTCCGATGAGGTAAAGCATGAAGGTGTTGCCCGTGCGGAAAGTACCTATTGTTTCCCGGCGGAAATTGCCCATGGTGCTGTGCAGGACTGCCTTGACAAGGGAGCCGACTATGTGCTGCTTCCCCATTTTCGGGATATGCCCAGTTATGAAGACGATGTGCATGCAAACTTCTGCCCTATCACCCAGTCCCTTCCCTATTATATTGACAAGGCCTTCCCCGATGTAGATAAAAAGAAGTGGCTTCCGGTGGTTGTTTCCTTCAAGTTTGGTAATGAAAAAGCCTTCGAAGGCTTCTGCACCATGACAAAAAAGCTTGGTATTAGCGAAGAAGAAACCAAAAAGGCCTTTGATACAGCCCTTGCAAAGCAGATGGAGTATTTTGCCGCCTGTAAAAAGCTCGGCGAGGAGGCTCTGGAAGATGCACGGAAGGCCGATAGGCCGGTAATTGCCATCCTCGGGCGGCCTTACAATGCCTTTACCCCCGAGGCCAACATGGGAATTCCCCGCAAGTTCACCAGCCGCGGCTTCAGTGTTATTCCTTTCGATATTCTGCCTTTTGAAGAATCAAGTATCTTCCCCAATATGTATTGGTATTACGGCCAGCAGGATGTTAAATCGGCATCTTTCCTAAAAAACGAGCCGAATATTTATGTTACTTATGTTACAAACTTCAGTTGCGCACCGGATAGCTTTATTCTGCATTATCTGAAGTGGTTTATGGGAACAAAGCCCTTCCTTGTGCTCGAACTGGACAGCCACAGCGCCGATGCCGGTGTCGATACCCGTGTCGAAGCCTTCCTCGATATTATTGATGGTTACCGGGCAAAAAAGACCGAAGTTGATGCAGAACGCTACTCCAATGGCTGGCGTTTTGTCCAGTCAAAACTCAATTTGCACAATGATAAGACAGGCGAAGACCGGGAAATCCGTGGCAATAAGCGGATTAAGGTCTTGCTTTCCAACATGGGGCAGATTTCCAGTGAATTTATGGCTGCAGCAGTTCGCAGTGTGGGGATAAATGCCGAGGCGTTGCCCCTTGCAACGGCAAAAACCGTTCAGGTAGCCCGAATGCATGCCAGCGGAAAGGAATGTGTGCCCAGTCATCTGCTTTTAGGAAGCGTTTTACAGTATTTGCAGAGCGATAAATACCGAAAAGATGAGATGTATCTGATTTTTGTCCCGATTACCACCGGGCCTTGCCGCACCGGGCAGTATTTTGTCTTCTACGAGAACCTTTTCCGCGACCTGCACCTTGAAAATGTAGTAATTTTTATCCTCAGCGCCGATAATTCCTACACTGAACTTGGCCCGGACTTCTCAAAACAGATGTGGAAGGCTTTTTTAATGGCCGACTACCTTAAAGATATTCAAAATGCACTCCTTGCCACAGCGCAAGACCCCAAAAAGGCTCTTACTGATTATCAGGCGAGTTGGTACAAGGTGCTTGAGGCCATTGAACACAGGCCGAAAGATATATGGAAAGAACTGCAGCAGGTGGCCGACTTTGTCAAAACCATTCCCCTGAAACTGAAACCGGCAGACTGCCCGCGTGTAATGGTTGTCGGTGAAATTTATGTCCGCCGCGACGACTTTGCCGTTGGGGAACTCACCGAACTGATGAGCCAGCGGGGCATTATCGTAAAAGTTGCCAGCATTGCCGAATGGATACACTACCTCGACTTTGTCCGCGAATACGACTACGAAAAACGCATCAAACTAGGCGAAAAAGGGATGCGAATGACCCGTTTCAAACTTTCTATTGAAGAATGGTGGAAGGAAAGCCAGGAAAAGCATGTCCTTCGTATCCTTGAACCCACCGGCCTGGTGCCCCCCGGCCCCCGTGACATGCATGAAATTATGGCCAACACCCAAAAATGGTTTGTCAACCTGGAACTCAATAGCGAAATTGCCGTGTCCTCCGGTGTTGCAGCTACTTCTATGGAAAGCTATGGGTATAGCGGCGTGGTAAACATCAGCCCCTTTGCCTGCTTGATCGGCCGTGTTATCGAAGGCCTTTTTACCCCCTGGGCACGGGAACGAAACTATCCGGCACTGTCTGTAGAGGTCGACGGCAACCTTCTTCCCCCGAACATTGTAAATAAGCTCAATATCTTTATGGTCAATGTTCTCCGCTTTAGGGGAAAAGGCGACACAAGCGGCCTTGTTGACGAACCTGAATCGAGAAATCTATGATATTTTTTCCTCTAATTATTCTCTCTCTAGGTCGATAATCAAAACAAGGTATTCTGTATAAAAAGCACTGCCTGGGTTACCTATTGCATTGTTATTGCACTATAATTAATATATTATAGTAGAGAGAGCGTTTTAGGAGAATTATGATGAAAAAATCAGGTCTTTTATTTGTAAGTATTATAAGCATTCTGTTGCCTCTTACCTTTTCCTGTTCGCCGCTTGTGCTGAAGGAAGCGCCTGCAGAGGATGGAGGGGTGAAGGATACACCGGCGGAAGCAGACCCTGAAGGCAATGCGATCGGTAAAGGGACGGAAGACCCGGCTAACTCCGGCGGGATGCTGTTCTCTATAAGCGGTCTTACAAGCGATCAAATTGAAAGCACATTACCATCTGTGTTGAACTATTATGAGCTGATAGCGGTGAACAGAGATGCACCGACAGTGGTGGAGCATGCAGATACATGGCGCAACAGTGATGGCGCATTTAACCTGTCGCTGCCTCTTATAAAGAACAACACCTACTACATCCTCCTTCTTGGCGGCAATGATGGGGGGGGGGGGGGAGCCTCCTACTCTGATGATCTCCGGGTATACCACCATTACCGTGCCGGGTGAGTCCTTCAAGATAAACATACCGGTTAAGACGATGGTAGTAGGCACCGAGTTTCTCGCCATTGATGGGACCGTTTATGAACAAGGCCGCCTGCAAAAAACGGTAGGGCTTTACAAAGACTCAAACTACCGTGTGCAGGTGACCCTCGGCTCAGGGCAGAATGATCAAAAGGTGACCGGCAACGGCATCTCCCCCTTGCTTGAAGCACAGAATGCTGTGGCACAGGGCCTTATATACAACCACGGCCTCAGCCTCGTATCGAATAAGGGCTACTACAACAACCTTAGCAATCCCGCTGAAATAGAAATAAGCGGCAACGCCATCATCAAGGATTTCGACGAGACCCCCCAGACCCCCCAGGTGTATCAGTACACCTTTGACACAGACGCGGCAATCGACGATGACTATAGCTTTTACTTTAATATGGAATACAAACCTTTTGGTTTTACCGAGACGGCGGCATGGGCCGATGTGTATACAGCAGGCTTGACCACCGAAGCAGGGCCCGTATGGGTGATACGGAACGGACGGAATGACTATGTGCAGGACGACACAGATACTGCCAAAGGCGCAATCCCCCTTTCGGTGGTCGAGCTTGTCGAGACCACCGGCCTCTTTGAAGGCAACAACCCCGCGTCCATCGATCTGACAAAATTTAGCGCTCCGGCCTTTGACGGCACCAGTGCCGGCGCCTATGAAGCAGCGCTGAACTTCTTCAACACACCTGCTGTGGCAGAGGCAGCCCAATACGGCAGCTACACCGTCGTGGTGGGCGGGACACCGCAAGCCCTGCCCCGCAGCTACAACACCAAGGGCAACATTACCCTGGGCGCCTCCGGTGGGGCTGTTGGGGCCTATCCAGAGATCAAAAACATCATGCTGAACTTCCGGAGCAAGGGGGCGCAGACCTGGTATCCGCTTGCTTACCAAGTGGCACAGGGCACCAACCGCGTGAGCTACGGCACGGGCATCACCGAGTTTGATATAACTCTTATTGACCTGAGCGTGAGCGACCCGAGAAGCCTGCTCCAAAGCCCCTACTACACCTATACGCCGGAAACCAATGGCGGCTTTTACACAATCTCTACAGCCGAGCCTATCACCGTAATAAACAGAACCACCGACCGGCGCATCAAGATAGCCGCACCCGCCTCGGCAACCCTTACGGCCAATGTGACGCTGAAGAACGCCGAGATCGACTTGACCTTGGCAACAGTGAGCGAAATATCGGCAATTGGCATATCCGCAGTCCCCGCCATCGACATACTCCCGGACACGGACAGCGACGCCAGCACCAACACCACGCTGAACCTCACGCTGGTGGGCAGCAACACCCTGACCGGCGCGAACGCGGCGACTTATGCTACAACATGGAAAAACAACGGCTCCGGCGCGGGCATCCATGTGCCGGACAGCTCATCGCATGATTCCGCAGACGGCGCCACGAAAGCCGTCTCCGGCAGCTACACCCCCAACACCGCAGCAAAAGCCGCACTCACCATCAACGGCGGCGGCGACCTCACCGTGTGGGGCGGCTCGGCCTGCGCAGGGATAGGCGGGAACTCCTACGAGGGCTGCGGCAAAAGTACCGTGGCGTCTTCGTTCACCGGCAGCATCATCGCGGGAGGCGGCCAGCAGGCGGCGGGCATCGGCGGCGGCTTCCTGGGCAACGGCGGCGGCACGCTCGGTACTGACGGCTCCATCACGATTGCGGGCGGCACGGTGACGGCCTACGGGGGGATTAGAGGTAATACAAACGAATATGCTAATATGGGATACACAGGATACACAGGTCCCGATCGAACATATAACGCCGTCGCCAATGGCTGCGGCGCGGCCATTGGCGGCGGCAGCAATTACAATTCTGGTACCTTAACCAGCGCCTCTACCGGCGGCAAAATTACCATCTCCGGCGGCACGGTAACAGCCAATGGCGTTGGAAATACTTACTACGGCGGCGCGGGTATCGGCGGCGGCAATTATGGCGCGGGCGGCACGATCCTCATCTCCATCGGCACGGTGGTAGCCACAGGCGGCAAGAGCGCCGCGGGCATCGGCGGCGGCTATTATGGCGAGGGCGGCACGACCACCATCTCCGGCGGCACGGTGTTTGCCACATCCAAAGAGGCTGGCGCGGGCATCGGCAGCGGCATATCTAAAGCGGGCGGCACGATCGAAATCTCCGGCGGCACGGTGGTAGCCACAGGCGGCGACAACGGCGACGGCGATGGAGTCGGCGCGGGCATCGGCGGCGGCCAATATGGCGCGGGCGGCACAATTACGATTAGTGGCACTGCCATAGTGATGGCCAAGTCCTTAGTAGGAACCAGCAACGGCGCGGCGGCCATCGGCGGCGCCTCTGGGCCAGGTGGTGGGCAAGGTGGCGGCACTATTACGATTAGAGACAGCGCGGTAGTCTATGCCTACGCTGAAGGGGCTTCAAATGGCGTCAATTATGTAGGCGCAGTCATTGGCGGCGGCAGAAGAGGCGCTGCGGGCAATATAACAATCAGCAGCACTGTCAACGGCACTCCCACCGTGGTGGCGATAGGGGGAAGCAATGTTACCAACTCTATCGGCAATGGCGGCGGCACCGTCAGCGTCAGCGGCACCGTCACCATCTCCGGCGGCACGGTGATTGCCAACAAAGCCATCGGCGGAAGTAACACCAGCTATGACATCTCAGGCGGCGTTATCTTTGCCTCAGGGCTGAGCGGCACCCAGACGGCGAACACACCCGGCGCGCCCATGGGAACAGTAAGCGCCGTGACCTTCCCCGACACCGGCACGATCACGTCGACCAAAACCATCACCAGCGCCTTCAACAAACCCAACGGCTGGACATTCACTGACACCGCCGGCGGCAGCACCACGCCAACGGAGCTGGACGAGATAGACTGGCCCACGCCCTAAGGGGGGAAGGATGAACCGCGAACCACGCGAACCACGCGAACCACGCGAACGATTATTGAGAGAGCTATGCTTTCAAACAACAAGTTCGCGAGGTTGGCGTGGTTCGCGGTTCATTGAGCAATTAAAAGTTTCAAGGGTTTTAGCCACGAACAACACGAAAAACACGAACTTGATGTCTGAAAAATGACTCCAAACTTCGAGTTCGTGTCCGTTTGTGATGTTCGTGGCTAATTATTTGCTTGATTTCAGCGAAACTTTTAATTGCTGCGGTTAATTAAACGGGCCTTGACTTTTTAGGGGGAATGGGGTATAGTTGAAGGTATGGCTGAACTAAGCAGATTTTTGGGGATTGTGGTGTATATGTATTTTCGCGACCATAATCCTCCACATTTTCACGCAGAATATGGCGAATACGAGGCGAGTATTGCCATAAATGACTTTAGCATTCTTGATGGTGACCTTCCAAACAGGGTCTTCAGCTATGTGATAGAATGGGCTGTTTCGCATAAAGCGGAATTGATGAAGGATTGGGACGATATGCATGAAAGTGATTCCTTTACAAAGATTGCGCCCCTTGTGTGAGGTTTGAAATGATACTGCATGTAACAGGTTTTGAAAAAAGCACAGGATACAAGCTAAACCTCAGGTTTAACAACGGAGAAAGCGGCACTATTGACTTCAAACCTATTCTGGAAAAAGAGCGTGGGCAAAGATTCCAGATGTTGCTAAAACCCCAACTGTTCAATTCAGTCCGGCTTGAACAGCATACCCTGCAATGGGCCAACGGCGCCGATTTTGCCCCGGAACATCTTCTCGATCTGATGTCTGGGGTAGCAAGTAGGTAGCAACGCCACCCTCCGCCGCGAAAATTTTTAATTACTGATTTTTCAAGAAAGGCTTGATTATTTTTTTCTCTTTTACTATAATATACTTATATACTAAGGAGTGTATAATGACAGTAGCAGAAGCCATAAAGGTAGTAGACGGAGCTTTTTTTTGTGGAGAAGACAAAGGTTCCACTGAAGTAGCATCGGCCTGTGGGGCAGATTTAATGAGTGATGTAATGGCCTTTGTAAAAGACCGAGTTCTTTTACTTACCGGCCTCGTGAACCCGCAGGTTATTCGAACAGCAGAATTACTTGATATTCATGCAATTATCTTTGTCCGCGGCAAGGTTCCCAGTAAAGACATGATTGAACTTGCAGAAGATTCGGATATTATACTGGGCGGGACAAAACTGCCTATGTTCCTTGCCTGTGGAAAAATATATGAAGCAGGATTACAAGCAGGTGGAACAAGACCTATCTAAGACCACAGTCCGTGCGGCAATGAAGAAGCGGCTTCTCGAGCTCAGTCCGGAAGAATTTATTTCCCTGGGCGAGGCGGCCGCTGAAATTATTGCCGGGCAATCATTCTGGAGCCACACACAAGAGCTGCTTGTCTTTGTTTCCTACAAACACGAAATTTCTACCCAAGCCATTATCAATAAGGCTCTTGCAGCCGGTAAAAAGGTGTTTGTTCCCCAAATTGATGATAAAGATGCCGGGGAAATGCACTTTGTGCGAATGTATTCAATAAACAATATTGATACAGATGAAACATGGGCCTATGCTAAAAACCCTTGCCTCATTCTTACACCGGGGCTTGCTTTTGATAAAAAGGGAAACCGTTTAGGCCGTGGAAAGGGCTTTTACGACCGTTTCCTAGGCTTTCATTTGACAAGTCTTAACCAAAAGCCCATTGTTCTGGGCCTTTGTGCAGAGTTTCAGTTGGTAAAAGCCCTTCCCACAGACCCTTGGGATTTACCGGTAGACGCTGTCTGCACGGAAAAGGGCTTTTACCAATAAAATTATGCCTGTCCGGCGCTGCCTAAGACTTCCTTGTTCTTATGCATATACATAATCTTTAGTTCATCGCGGGCAGGGCCAAGATATTTACGCGGGTCAAATTCTTCAGGTTTTTCGCTAAAGACTTTGCGAACCAGGGCAGTCATGGCAAGGCGGCCATCGCTATCAATATTGATTTTGCAGACTGCGCTCTTTGCCGCTTCACGAAGCTGTTCTTCGGGAATACCAACACTGTCCGGCAGGTGTCCGCCGTATTCTTCTATCATCTTCACATACTTGATAGGCACGCTGGACGAACCGTGAAGAACAATGGGGAAACCGGGGAGTTTTTTCTCAATTTCGCGAAGAATGTCAAAGCGGAGCGGAGGCGGAATGAGAATACCATCTGCATTCCGTGTGCACTGTTCCGGCTTAAACTTTGCACGGCCATGGCTGGTTCCAATGCTGATTGCCAAACTATCGACGCCGGTCTTGGAAGTAAAGTCAATAACTTCTTCCGGCTGGGTATAGTGGCTGTGTTCTGACGCTACATCGTCTTCAACCCCGGCCAACACACCAAGTTCCCCTTCTACGGTAACATAATCCCGCTGTGAATGGGCAAATTCAACAACTTTTTTGGTCAATGCCACATTTTCCTCATAGGGAAGGCTTGAACCGTCAATCATTACGCTGGAAAAACCCGATTCAATGCAGCCTTTGCAGAGCTCAAAATTCGGGCCGTGGTCCAAATGGAGGACAATCGGAATATCATAGCCCAGTTCATGGGCCAACTCTGTAGCACCGCGAGCCATGTTCTTCAGCATGTTTGCATTCGCATATTCACGGGCGCCCTTGGACACCTGCAAAATAACCGGCGACTTGGTTTCAACACAGGCTTCGATAATTGCCTGTAATTGTTCCATGTTGTTAAAGTTGTAAGCAGGAATTGCATAACCACCTTTAACAGCTTTTTTGAAAAGTTCGACTGTATTTACCAGTCCCAATTCTTTGTAACTTGTCATAGTTTTCTCCTCATAAAATTTATATATCTCTATTATAGTGTCTTGTCATTTTTTTTGCAATACGCTATAATAAAAATGATGAAATTTTTTAGGGCATTTTTTATTTTATCAGTCTTGACGGTATTTGTCCTCAGCATCGGCGCTCAGGAAATTGTTACAGCCGATAAATATATGGAAGAAATCTCGAATATCTATGCTGAAATCAACGATTACGAAGCGCAAATCAGCATAATTTCGGGCACAACACAGATGGACGGCAGTTTGAGCTTCAAAAATCCTAATTTACTCCGAATTGACTTCAGTAATCCTGCCGAACAGGTTGTTCTCTATGACGGCAAGGCTCTTACCGTGTATCTTCCCGCTTATCGGGTTGTCCTCAATCAGAATGCGCCGGCTCAGGGCGCCTCTCTTGCAAGCAACCA
>JAISIL010000163.1 GCA_031262035.1 Spirochaetaceae bacterium
CAGAAATGGAAGACCCGCAGCATAATAACTGTTAAAACACCCACCACAACCCTAAAAACAAATCACCGCCAATAACGGGGGTTGTGGCGGGGTAACCCGCCGCAACCGTAGGGGCAGGGCGCGCCCTGCCCCTACGGCATTATTGTTTTGTTGATTGGTTTTGCCGTTTCGATTATACCGTCACCTCAACCTGCATGGTTTTACCGGCAGGGGCGATGGGGGCTACAGAGCCTTCTATAGCTTTGCCGTCTACGCTGAGGCTGTAGGTGCCGGTTCGGAGCACATGTATGTTGTAGTTTGCCCCACGGTATTGCCGTTTTATTTGCAGCTCTTTGAAGGAGGCCGGTAGACAGGGTTTTATGGAAAGGCCGTTTAACCTTGCCTGTATACCTAAGAGGTATTGGCTGACATTTACGAAGGTCCAGGCGGCAGTGCCGGTAAGCCAGGAATTTTTTGCTTCACCCTGATACTCTTCCGGGGCTTCCTGGCCTGCAACCATTTGACTGTAGACATAGGGTTCGGTCCGGTGTATGTCGCTTATCTCTTCAAGGTAGGCCGGGCAGGTTCGTTTGTAGACAGCGAAGGCTTCATCTGCATTAGCTGAATCCCCCTCTGTATTGGCAACAATGGCATTAGCGATGCTTATCCAGGGGTTGTTGTGGCAGAAGACTCCGCCGTTTTCTTTAAAGCCGGGCGGATAGCTGGAAATCTCCCCAAGTTCCGGATGATAAACCGTGTAACAGGGCCACAAAAGGCTGGTACCGTATTTATAGGTCAATTTGTCCTGCACACTTTGCAAAGCCGTTTTGGCCGGACTGGGCCCTCCCCCAACCCCTCCCGCAGGGAGGGGAGTCGTATGCAGGCCGACGCCGGCCATGACACACATTCCCTGGGGTTCAATGTAAATCTTCCCTTCGGCACAGTCATTGGAACCAACCTTGTCCCCATTTGCATCATAGGCCCGCAGGAACCAAGCCCCATCCCAACCGGATTTCAGAATTGTTTGTTCCATTGTATTGCAGGCATGGCGGATATTTTGTGCTTCATCTACGGGCGAAGCACGCTTCGCCCCCACGGAATTGTTGGATAAATCTAACAATTCGGCATATTGCCGGCCATAGAGGACGAACATGCCGGCAATGAAGATGCTTTCTGCTACCTTGCCGGCGCCCTTGTTTTCTGTGGTTTGGAAACTTTCGCCCGGTTCTTCGCTGAAGCAGTTGAGGTTCAGGCAATCGTTCCAATCGGCACGGCCGATTAAGGGAAGACCATGCGGGCCCAGGTGAGAAAGGGTAAAGTTGACGCTCCGGCGAAGATGTTCAAGCAAGGGGGCCTCGCTTCCCGCTTCGTTGTTAAAGGCTGTGGGCGCTTCGAGGATGCTTGTGTCCCCCGTTTCGGCGATGTAGGCCCAAGTTGCCGCCACGAGCCAGAGGGGGTCGTCGTTAAAGCCACCGCCAATATCGGCATTACCCCTTTTGGTTAAAGGCTGATACTGATGCCAGGCACTTCCATCGGGCAATTGGGTGGCGGCAATGTCCAAAATGCGTTCCCTTGCCCGTTCGGGTATCAGGTGAACAAAACCGAGGAGGTCTTGTGAGGAGTCCCGGAAACCCATGCCCCGCCCCGTGCCGCTTTCGAAGTAGCTTGCACTGCGGCTCATATTGAAGGTAACCATACACTGATACTGGTTCCAGATATTTACCATGCGGTCAAGTTTTTCATCGCCTGTTTTGACGCTGAACTTGCCTAAAAGGCTATCCCAATAATCCTTCAGTTTTGCAAAGGCCGCATCGACCTGTTCATCTAATAGATAAGAATTGATAAGCTGGTGGGCCCTCTTCTTGTTGATAATCCCGGGGCTCTCCCATTTATCAGTCTTATCATTTTCAATATAGCCTAAAAGATAGATGAGCGAACGCGATTCGCCGGGGGCCAGCTCGAAACTCACACTGAAACTGGCGATGGGCGCCCATCCGTGTGCAATAGTATTGGCCGCATACTCAGCTCCTATAGCCTGGGGCCGGTCCCAGGAATTGAACTTGCCCAGAAAGGCATCGCGGCTTGTTTCAAAGCCCATCGGTTCTGTATTAATAGAAGAAAATGCATAGTGATTCCGCCTTTCCCGGTATTCAGTCTTATGATAGATAGCGGCGAAATCGCCTGTCAGGGAGGGGTCTTCGTTTGTTTCAACCTCGACCTCGCCGGTGGAAAAGTTACGCTGAAAGTTTGCGCCATCGTCTACCGCATTCCAGAGGCACCATTCGGTGGCATTCACTACGGTGACAATTTTGGGAAGGCCGCTTGTGTTTTTTATTTCGAGCTTGTTTATTTCGCAAGCGCTGCCTTCGTTTGGACCCTCATTCAAGGGCACAAAGCAGCTTAGCTTTGTTTCGAGGCCGTTTTTGGCAGCCTCAAAGATTGTATAACCAAGGCCATGCCGGCAGCGGTAGAGATCGAGGGGTGTTTTTGCCGGGAAAAAGGCAGGGCTAAAAGTTCTTTCGAAATTTGCATCGGGCGAAGAGCCTTCGCTTATATAATAACGGCGGCCGCCATTGTCGAAACCCGGTTCGTTGTAGCGGTAACGGGTAAGACGCAAGAGTTTTGCATCCTTGTAAAAACTGTAACCGCCGGCGGTGTTGCTAATCAGGCTAAAAAAGTCTTTGTTCCCCAAATAATTAATCCAGGGGAGCGGGGTGGCGGGTGTTTCGATAACATATTCCCGCGCCGTATCATCAAAATGACCGTATTTCATTGTATACCTCTAAAGATTTCTGCATCGCTTATTCTTTGCAGCATTGCATCGGCGGCATTCGGAGTAAAATACATAAAGACCTGTTCCGAATAGATGGTTAAGCCCTGCTGTTTTGCCTTTTCATCCAGGGTGGAAGCCTGTGTTATAGTGAAAAAAGGAGCCTCTACCGCAGGAATTTTGGTAAAACCAAAGTATAAAAGCGGGGAGCCTGCACTGCTGGCAAGCCTGTTTTTGCCCAGCTCGCCAAAATTGGCAATGAGCCCCCAGGTAGCGCTGATTTTTGTTGAACCAAAAGTCCGTTTTCCGACTGCAGAATCGCCAAAACCATTCGTTTCAAGGGTATTCTTGTATTTTTCAATTGCTTTTTTAAGCGCAGCGCGTTGTTTTGTGTTCCAAAACTGATAATAAGTAACAACTCCGCTTCTAAAACTCATAGCAAGATCTTCTGTGTCGGGAAACCAGACCACTTTGCAGTCCCGTAACTCGATTTCGCGGGAAAAAGCCTTTTGAAACCCTATTTGCAGAGACTCCATTTCGACAGGGTCTACGCTTTTTGCCTTTGTAAAGGAAAAAGGCCCGCTTTGACAAGCGGTGAATAGCAGGGCGCCAAAAGCCAGAGCGCTCAGCGCTAAAGCTAAAAACAATGATTTTCTTTTCATGACGGAAACGATAACATATTTTTTCTAATTCGTCAAGGGCGCTATTGACTTAATTCCCCAAAAAGGGTATATTGGAACAATGAGTATAAAGCGTCTATCTTCCTTTGTTCCATTGAGTTTAGCGGCGGGGATTATTATCCTCGACCAGATAACAAAGGCGATTGTTGTGTCGAAAATCCCCTTGGGAACCTATGTGAGTGACCCAGATAAATTCTTTCAGATTGTGCATTTGCGGAATAAGGTGATTGCCTTTAGTTTAGGCGATTCATTGCCCGATGCGGTCAAACCCGTTCTTTTTGTGGTGGTGCCCCTTGCAATTGTAGTTTTTCTTTGCTGGTATTTTTTTACTTCGCAGGACTTAAGTAAGTTTCAGCGATGGGTGCTTTCCGGTATTATTGGCGGCGGTATAGGCAACATTATTGACCGTATTTTCAGGCCGGATGGGGTTGTCGATTTTATCAGTATACGCTTCTATGGCATTTTTGGTATGGAACGCTGGCCGACCTTTAATATTGCCGATTCTGCGGTGGTAAGCTGTGTCCTGCTCTTTCTGGTCAGTATATTCCTGCCCTCGAAGAAAGCACAAGAAATAGATAAGGGGAAGACAGAATGAATAAAAAAGCAAATACCTGGGTTTTTATACTGATTGCAACAGTTTTTAATGTAGTGGTAACGGCAGGCCTTTTTATCGGGCTTTTTGTGCTCTATGTTCGCCTTTTTATGCCTCTTTTGCCGGACGGCAGCCAGCAATGGGCCTTTTTGGTGATTTTTGTGCTGGCAATTGTGCTCGGTTTTTTGGTTTACCGTCTGGCAATGAAAATATTCATGAAAAAGGTTAATGTTGATGATAAATTTGCCCCAATTTTTGGCAACAGAAGGCCCCGGAATAGGTTGGATTAAGAGAGTAGATTCCCTGCCGGTGTCCGGGTGTCACAGTGCCATATTGTGCTTTAAATATAGGGGTTTTCGGGAATTGCGGGGATAGAGTGATTGCTCTAGTTTTGAAGTGATAAAAGGCAATTTTCCACTCATTCACTGCATTGAACATATCAGCCATTTCTGATATAATAAAGCCATGTCTACCATTCCGCAGCCACTACAGGCTCTTATAACCCGCTTTGCCGAGCATATTGACGAGTATCAGCGGTCTGAATATAACGAAACGCAACTTCGCAGGGATTATCTTGACCATTTTATCAAGATTCTTGGCTGGGATGTGGATAATCAAAGCGGTTATGCTGAAAACTTTCGTGAAGTCGTCCATGAGGATCGCATCAAGATTGAAGGCCAGATGAAGGCTCCGGATTATGGGATTCAAATGGCAAGCGTGCGCCTATTCTACCTTGAGGCAAAGAAGCCATCGGTTAATCTGAAAGATGACCCGAAACCGGCAATTCAGGTGAGGCGTTACGGCTGGACGGCCAAAATGCCTGTCTGTCTTCTTTCTGACTTCCACGAGTTTGCCGTCTACGATACAAGTATTCGGCCTAAATCTAGCGATGATGCTGCCGTTGCCCGGATTTTCTACTGCCGGTATGACGAACTGGATAAACCATCAAGATTCATAAAAAAAACCACAGAGGACACAGAGGGCACAGAGAATGTGGTCTATTTATCAAACTGGGAGTATCTTGAAAGCATCTTTTCAAAAGAAGCCGTGATGCACGGAAGCCTTGAAAAATTAAAATCTTCAAACAAGAGGAAGGGAACTCAAGAAGTTGATGAAGCGTTCTTACAGGAAATAGAGGCCTGGCGTGACAATCTTGCCCGAAACATCACCTTGCGAAATGAGGCTATTACAGAGCGCGGGCTTAATTTTGTTGTTCAGAAAACTATAGACCGCATAATCTTCCTGCGTATTTGTGAAGACCGCGGCATTGAACAACCTGATATTTTAAAAAGCATTGCAGCCGGAAAAGAAGTTTATAAGAATCTTCTAAACTATTTTATGAAGGCCGATGACAGGTATAATTCAGGCCTTTTCCATTTTCACACTGAGAAAAACAACAGGGAAAACCCGGATACTTTAAGTGAAACCATAGCGATTGACGATAAGGTGTTAAAAGATATTATTTCAAGCCTTTACTATCCGGCTCCTTATGAATTTGCAGTATTCCCTGCCGATATTCTTGGTTCTGTTTATGAGCGGTTTTTGGGCAAGGTTATAAGATTAACAACAGGACATCGCGCTAAAGTTGAACAAAAACCAGAAGTCCGCAAAGCAGGAGGCGTGTATTATACGCCTCAATATATTGTCCGATATATCGTGAAAAATACAATTGGCAATGCGCTTGAAAGTAAGAAACCGGAAGACATTAAGGGTTTTCGTGTTCTCGACCCCGCTTGTGGTTCA
>JAISIL010000176.1 GCA_031262035.1 Spirochaetaceae bacterium
ATTTGGTGTAGTTTCTTAACATATAGTTGCAAACGTTTACATTTACTGACATCTCTTACATACTCAAAAGAGACGCCAAGCGCCATGAGCTTTGTGAAAAACCGTCCGTTGGGCGGTCATTATATACAGCCGGGCGGGCTTTAAGCGCTGAAAAAAAAGGAGAGCTTTATGAAAAAAATGGTTCAATTTGGTTTAGTGGTTATGACTTTGCTCTGTGCAGTATTAATCGCTTGTGCGAGCGGGCCAAAGGAGATTAACGGTATCCCGGTAAGTAAAAGTGGTGACTTTGAATATCAAAAAATCGAGTTCAAGATGGCTAGTGATGGATCAAAACAAAAAGGGATACAAATTGAAAGCTACACAGGCAAATCAGAGGAAGTAGCTATTCCCGAAAAAATAAATGGCCAAAACGTTATTGTTATTGGTAATTCGAATAAAAGTCAAAACCGTCTTCCTGTTTTCCAAAATATAAAAAAAATTGGTATTCCTGACACTGTTATCAGTATTTGGGCAGTAGCATTTCAAGGCAACAACTTAACAGAGGTAACACTGCCCCCAAATCTTGATTATCTGAATGGTTTTAACATGAACCCAATCTCGAGTATTACTATCCCCGAAAGTGTAACCAAAATTGGCTATTATGCTTTTGCCGGATGTCAATTAACAGATATTGTGATACCCAAAAATGTAAAAACAATAGAACAGCGCGCATTTATGCAAAACAAACTTACCTCACTTACTATACCGGCAAGTGTTACAAAAATTGAAAATGAAGCTTTTATAAATAATCAGATTACAGAAATAACAATAGAAGATGGCGGAACCGAATTAAGTTTTGGTTCAAATGTCTTCGCCGGAAATCCTATTAATCTTGCAGATATAATTATTCCGGATAGTATACGTAAAATTAAGGATGATATGTTTGAAATGACAATACAAGGTCAGGGAAAAGAGAGGACAATTACTCTGACCGGATTACTGAAAAAAGCTGATAAAAATAATGTGAACTGGAATGAAGTTGTTATTCCTGAAACTCTTTATGGTATGCAAGTTACCGGACTTGGTAAAGGACTATTCAAATTTGGATACAATATAGGCAAATTGTCATTACCGGCAAGTTTAAAAACAATAGACCCGGATACCTGTGGAATTGCTCCCGACGGAATAAAATATACACTGGTGTCCAGTATAGAAGCGCCAAATGATAAGGTAAAGGCGTTGTGGGATACTTATTATGCCGGTCTTAAAGAAAGAAAATCTTCACAGTATGAAGAACATATGCAAGGTCTAAATAGAATGCTGCAGCTTATTGAGAATTTTGATAAATCTCTTAATAAATAAATAATGAAAGTTGGAGGAATATATGAAAAGGATTAAACTGTTTTTTATTCTTGCGATTGCTCTTTTGTTTTCAGCTTGCGCATCTTCAAGGATTGCTTATGAAATAAACAATTCTAAAGATACAGGGCAAAGCAGTATTACTTTTAATTCTAATGGCAGAGTCATAATCGACAGAGTTGATTTTGGTATTCAAATGAAGAACTCTACACTGGTTTTAGCGGCCGGGTCATACACAATTGAGATTCTAAATAATTATAATTATTATATTGGCTCTGAATACGCCGCAGATTCAACCACAAGATTTTCTATGCCTTATACATTACATAGCACATTGAATAAAAATGAAGCAGCAAATTTAGTCTCCGAAAAAAGATACCTGGTAACTGTTAAAAGCCCAAGGCTTAAATGGGAAGGAACTCTGAATAGAGGTTTTCTGGTAGCAGGGGAATCAGGTGTGCGTATCGAAAAAGATAAATATGGCCGATATCATGTTTACTACAATGGATTGACGGTTGATGAATCCGATAATAAAACACAGGCATTTCTTGGCGAAACATTTCTTGCTTTAGATATAGGTGGAAATGGAGGTTTTGGATGGACATTCCCGAATGAGCTCGGTTTTAATGGTGGGTTTACCCTTGGCCCAAGCCTTATCAATGGAAATTTTCACATGAGGCTGGAGGCTGAAACAATGATAGGAATGGGATGGGGAATAAACTCTGAAAATAAATCTTCAGCATTTGTGTTACCGGCAAGTATAGGAGGCAATCTAGAATTTTATTTTCCCAGCGGAAATAAATCCTGGGGTCTGGGAATTGCCGGAGGTATGGCTTATGGTCTATCCTTTGGGCAAAACTTTAATAAAGACCTTGGCGGTAAATCTTTAGCCGAAGCGATGACAAAAACAGCAGGATTCCAGTCTCCATACATAAAGATTGCTTATTTATTTGGTTCACGTGATGGACGTAGATTGTCATTGTTGTATTATCCGTCTGGAAAATATTGGCATTCGAAGTTCGGGATCATGTTTGATGTATCAACATAGACTTATCCAAAAGCCTTACCCTACATCTCCCAGACAGCCTCGCGTATTAACTCCGAGACCGTTGGGTGGGGGAATATCAGTTTGCGGATAGCTTCTATGGTGGCTTGTTCTTCGATAAGGGCTCCTGCGCCCCAGATAAATTCTGATGCATAGCTTCCTACAGCATGCACCCCAAGCAGGCGACGCGTGGCTGCATCGGCAATGACCTTTAGGGCGCCAGGCGCGGCAATGCCGTTTTCCGCTACAAACCTGCCCGAAAAGGCCATTGGTATAGTCTTTTTGATGATGCTGATACCTTTTGCCTCTGCTTCCTGTTCCAGCGTCCTTACCGGCGCGGCGATTTGTGGGAGAGAAAAGGCATCGCCCATCACTTCCACGGGGTAGCTTCAATTAATAATCAAAGCAGTTAACTTGTTCCCGAGACAAGCGCCGATTTTTTAGGGAAGGCGGCTTCTTCCGGTTCGGTTTTCAAGACCGATAGGTCGGCTTATCAGGCCGATGGCTTAGCAAGCCAGAGGTGAGTGAAAATCACCAAAGGATTTCAGGTTATGAGCCCGACGATAAATCGCTTCCCTTACCGGCAAACAGGCACGCTATCCGCGCAGAGCACGGCAGCGCCGCAGGGCGATAGCGGTAAGCCCAGGCATATGTCCCCAGCAGGAATGCTCTTTTAATATAGCAAAAAGTGAAAATTTGGTGGTCGCTTGCTAAGCGACAAATGCGAACCTAGCATAAATGAGTTAAAACTGTTATATTTTATGGTAATGACTACCGATAGTGTCTTCTCGATTCTCCCCGACCGCTTTTTCTCCTGCCTTGCCGGGGCTAACCGGGTGCACTATGCGGCGCTGCTCATTCGTTACTTCATGCTTTTTCAGGAAAATGCACGGGGCGTTGAGCGGGAGCAGGTGATGCTGACGTTTCAGGAATACTTTCGAGAGGTAATAGGTAATAAGGAAGAGGTAATAGGTGAAGATGATGAGGATAATTTGCAGGAAATACATGTCACTGATTCAGATTCTGAACCAACGCTTCCACCGCCTGAGATTTGGGAGAAGAGCAGCGCCGATTTACCTGACAGGAATATGGCAGGGCAATTTCTTCGTCGCCTGATTATCTCAGGCTGGTTGTCCGAGGAGACGCTGGGGGATTATACGCGCCTTATCAACATTACGCCTGGGGCGCGGCCTTTTTGTGAGGCGCTTTCGCGGGTGGCTGCCGGGCTTAAGACTGAGTATGAAAGCCATGTGGTAGCTGTCTACTCGCATATCTGCGGCGATGCTATTCGTGATAACGGGCATCTTGCTGTGCTCAGCGCAAACCGGGAGACTCAGGATTTAATTGATTCCCTCAAGGCGCTTTCGCAGAGCATTAAAGATTACTACGAGCGGCTTTCCGGCGAGATGGCGGCGAAAGAGGTGAAGGATATTCTCTATCTGCAATATGTCGATTATGCAAAAGATGTGCTTGATGCCGCTTATAAACGATTGAAGACCTCCGATAATCTTTCCCGCTACCGCCCGAAGATTTTTGCCCGCATCGCAGAATTATTGCAGGATGATGCATGGCTTTCCGATAATGGAAGGCGCTTTGCCCGAATCCGGCAACTTACGGCAAACGAAGGCCGTGAGAAACTGGCTGCCATGTTGGAAGATATTCGCGACACTCTCCGAGCCCTTGACCCATTGCAAGATGAAATTGATAAACGCAACAGCCTCTATGCCCGAAGCAGCATTCAGCGAGTAAAGGCTCTGCTAGAACCTGACAGCACCCTTGCAGGCCGCCTCGGAATGCTCGCAAAAGCGGTAGCAGAAAATGAGGTAAGCCTTGCAGATATTATAACCCACAAACTTTTTTCGGTGCGGACTTTTGCGAAAGAATCTTTGTATCGGCGGCTTAAAAAAGAAGAAACAGTGTTTACGCCCATTCAGGAAAAAGATGAAGCGGCACTGAAACTTGAAGAAGCGGAATTTCTCTTGCGTCTTTCCCGGCAA
>JAISIL010000178.1 GCA_031262035.1 Spirochaetaceae bacterium
TTACCACAGTCAGTATTGCCGCTCCGCCTGAGGCGATAGGCGTTGCCCCGCCGGCAAACAGCACTCAGGGAGCATCTTACAGCATAACCGGGGAACTTCTTTCCAATGACGGGGAAAGCCAGCTTTTCCTCTATTTACATGATAATGAGACAGAAAACCTTGTTGTTTCTGATATGCAAATCTTTACCGACACGGCAGGCCTTGCCGAGTTTCTTCCCTTCCTTATAGACAGCCTTCTCGACCGGATTCCGAAGTATGATATAACATTGAAAGTTGCGACGGGCGGGGCAATACAGGTGGACGAGACGACGGCCGTTGAAGCCCCTGTTGAGGAAACCACTGATGAGGAAGCCGGTGATGAGGAAGGCAGTCAAGAGGAAGCCACAGTGACGGTGCGGCATCAGGGGGCGGGGAGTTTCGATATAAATGCCGTAGCGGCAGAGGGCTTTGAATTTGAAAAATGGGAAATAACATTTCTTGATTCAGGCGGCGATGAAAAGACGGAGGAACTGACGGATAATCCTTATAAAGTAGAATTAAGCACCGAAAACCAGTCGCCCGGGCCTGCAGGGCCAAACGACCAGTTTGCTACGATAGTGCCCATTACTATTGAAGCATTGTTTAAAGCAATAGCGCCGCCTCCTCCTGTTGAACCGGTTGAACCGGCTGAAGCAACTGAAGATGTGCGTCAATTTAAACTATCGCTTGCTTATGCACCTGAATATGCCTTTCAGAAGAACCCCGAGGACCATTTTAGCGGATTTATTCTTCTGGGAGCCGATTTTGCCTTTGATTGGCTGCCATTCCAGGGCAAGTGGGGGGCTGTGGGCTTTGGGCTTGACGCCTTCTGGTTCAGAATACAGGGTGAAACAGACTGGTATACCGCATATAGTGATGCCGTCAATCTTGCACTAAAGATAAATTATGAACTTCCGCAGTTCAGGAACTTTATTACGCTAGGCCTTGGTATTGGGGGCGGTGCATCGTATAGCTTTAGCCCGGTGTATAAGAACAAAGCAGAGCCTATGGAACTGCCAAATGTGGAACCAGGCTGGACTGTCTTTCTTACCGGGGGGCTTGTGGCAGAGATGTATTTCCTTCCCTGGTTATACCTGAAACTGGGGGCAGATTATAACATTCATTATCCATTTGATAATTTTGGCTTTATAAGCATAAAAGGAGGTATTGGATTAAAATTTTAAAAAAAATTCAGCAGGCAAGCAATAACTACCGCACTTTTATTGCACATACTTTAGTATCTTATAAAGGGGGGACAGGATTTAAATTATGAGAAAAAAACGAGAACTAATTTTATACCTGGGCTTCTTGTGTATGATACTCTGTATTTATTCCTGCGATAACCTGGGCGCTATGCTGACGAAGACCAGTGTCTCCTTACCTTACCCGCCGCTATCGGGGACTGTTTCGATAAGTCCGGGGAGCGGTATTGGAACAGGCTCAGTTTTACGGGCAGACCTTTCCGGAATGCACCTGGGCGAGGGGCCAGAGTATTCGTATCAATGGGAGGTATCGACAGACGGGGGCGCTACTTATGCTTATATTTCAAAGGCCAACGGCCAAAGTTTGCAGGTGCCAGGCACCATAGCGCTTGGAGCATATATCAGGGTAAGTGTCCGTCTGGAAGGTTTTCGGGGGGAGGTAATATCCGAACCGGTAGAGGTGACAGATTCGCCAAACCCTGACCCTGGCGGGGGAACAGTCTATCAGATTAGCCTTGAAGCAGATGAAGCAGGGGACGGAGACATTTCGTATGTTGAATGGGTGCCCCGCTGGGCAAAAGCAGACGATGCTGATGTAGATATCATATTTACCATGAAGGAAGCTTACGAAGACTATGTAGTTGGAGACCATAAGGAGGACGATGTAGATGTAATGGACACAACAAAAGGAATTGTCAGTGTGAACGGGACTACGGACGATAACTGGACATGGGATTATTGGTCGCAAACATTGACCATACATAAAATGCCCGGAAACAATATTATCATAACCGTAAAGATAGTTGATTTAAAGAACGGAATTAATGTTGATTTATGAAGTTGTTTAAAAATGAAATTAATATAATAGAGGAGATGAAGAAAATGAAAAGAAGAAAAATCGTATTTTCGGCAGCGCTTTGTCTTGCAGTGTTCTGGATGTATGCAACCTTTCAGAGTTGCTCTGTCCTGATTCTGCCGAAAGCGGAAAAAGCCGGAGAGGACTCCCTGGGAAGTGAAATTCTTCCCCAGGCGGAAATCGGAGGCGCCATTACCGATAATGGCGATGGCACCCTTACTGTTGAGTTCGAGATGAACGCAAACGGAGCAGACGCGCCGCGTAGTGCATCGCTAAGCCGCAGCCTTACCGGGGCAAGCGATGATAACATCGCCGAAAAAGGCCTGAGAAACTACTACCAACTGATTGCCATTGAAAAGCCTGATTCTGGTCTACCGACCAAGATTTGGGACTTTGATGAAGACGGGGGAGCAACTGCATCAGGCAAGCTGCGGCTTAATATGACGGTGAAATCCGGGAAGACCTATTACATTATGCTTCTTGGCGGTTATGAAAACGACTGGATCGGCACAAGTGACACCACCCATACCAAAGACCCGGTTCTTCTGACCGCAGGCTTTAGCGCACAGCCTATCACCCGGACAAGCAATATTCTTATCCCGATGTATCGGCTGGTCAGTTCCTTGCAGTTCCAGAGAAGGGCTAACCCAGGCACAATTGTTGACGGATCATCTGGTCCCCCCACAGTACCAAAAACAGGAACTCCGGGGTCAGGCGGCCTTAAAACAGGAGAGCCGGATCCTTCGCTGATAGAGGCTAAAATGGGGCCCGGCAACGAGCTTACCATAACAGGCGGTGCGGACTCGGTTTGGGACGCTGTTTTTAGTATTGGAACAACAGCGGATGATAATAAGGCGGTTACCGGCGACGGGCTTTACGGGCTTAAACTGGCTGAGGAGGCATTGAAAGGCGGGGCAGGCGAGTTCTATGGTGCAGGTTCAGTAACTGTTCAAGCTGGCAGTGTTGTTTTTTATGATGCAGACGGCACTGATGCTCTTAACTGGACAACAAGCGATGTCCGGCATACCATTAGCAGCACCGTGTCTAACACCGGGGACATTGCGGTTCCTATTCCACAGATTGCCAATACAGCGGGCGCGGTGGGATACCGGCTACAGTATACTCCTTTTGGCAAGGATACTGCTTTCTGGGCCGGTTCAGATAATGACTTATTCCAGACGCCCGATCAGGCTACAGCGCCGGTTTGGTATATACAGAACGGGCTTACTATGGTAAAACAAGACGGCACCACAGACTTTATTGGTCCAGGTTCTGCAACTTCACAAGGGCTGGTGCCCCTGAACATTAAATCGGGAAATTTTAATATTTATGTAGATGTCAACGACGGCGAAGCGAAAAACGCTACCAGGAAAGCGTATGCCTCGCTTAACGGCGCATGGGAATACACCGTAAGCAGCGTAGAGGATACCCCGCCTGACCCAACGGCGCCAAAGAATACTGCAGTTGCAGATGAAACCGAGAGAGTCACCATTATGCTTACCGACGACCCCATGACAAAGGCATTATCTGCCGCTACCGTCTATGTGACTTCTATTAAATGGGGTTCCACTGAAGCAGGGGCAGAGGATATTAGCCCTGTAAATGATGGGAGTGCGACTTATTGGTATCAAACATTTCAAGGCGGTAACGATACAGGTAACCCGGATCATCAAGGCGGTTTAGAGGATAATCTAATGGGTACTAATGAAATAAGGCTCAATAAAATGCCTCCGAATCATGTGTGGATCAGAATAGAGATTCAGCCAACTGTGTTAGATGAGGACCAAATGAAGCTTGGCGGCGCTGATGCCACTACCGGAGAATGGGACACAGAAGATGAGTTAACCGGGATTAAATTGTATGACGAGGCTAATTACCAGGACATATTGCCTTCGCCTTATTACTACAAAACATATAATGCAACTGCATCTCATACTATGATGCCACAGATGCTACCCCACTGTATGATATAAACCGGAACAAACCAAAGACTGATATTCTGGCCGCATGGCCGACAGTGGCGCCTTTTGAACCGGAAATTGTTACAGGCACAAAATCGCGAACCTTGGCGACAGGCTACACGGGAACAGTTACCTGGGAGTATCAAAAAGGTGATGGTCAGTGGGCAGGATTCTCGGACGATGCGGAATTTGAACCGACCACTAATTATAGGGCAACAGCTATAGTTAAAACATTGGACGGTTATATGCTGCCTGCCCAAACTACTGCAAATTTTACACACAAAGATGCAACACCTTTGGAAACTTCGGTTAGTACCACACGCGGCTCAGGTTCAAACACCGATACTTCGGAATTAACAATGGCAACGGTGGTAATTCCATTTAAGGGATATATCCCCCGAGGCAACGACCTTGCCGGTATTATCGTAAACCTGGACGAATAAGGAATGTATTGATGAAAAAGTTGCTTTCCGGAACGCTATGCTTGTTGACTCTGGCTTTTATATGCATCTTGTGGAGTTGTAACCCGCTTTTGACTCCTCTTCCCCAGTCCGGGGAAGAGGACCGGCCCGGATATTCCGGGCAAGGCGGCATACCTACAGGCATAGTGTATTTTCCGGAAGGCAGCGATACAGGGACACTGTCCCTCACGGTGGTCGAGCCTGTCGAGACCACCCGCTCTGTGGTTTCGACAGGCTCAACCACCGGGGGGCGTGCACTTGTCGGCGCCGGAGCAGACGATATTAAATCCGGCGACGGGCTGCGCACGCTCTTTCAATTGATTGCCATAGATATGGCAGAGAAAACAAAAATATGGGACTTCGACCAGGTGGAATTTTCCACCGGCCAGAGTTCCTGCGTCCTTAAAATGACCGTGCAGAAAAACCACAACTACCTGATACTGGTGCTTTCCGGCCACAAGGGAATGGCAGCAGAGGGAAACACCCTTCTGGCCTCGGGCTACACGATGCAGACCATGATACCGGGGAAGGTGGTAACAATACAGATGACTCCGGTGATTGTGGACGCAAAGGTGGTCTACGGCGACCCTGGCACCGGCGGCATTGTTGAAGCTCCGGCGGGCCAGACATCGGTGGTGCAAACATCGAGCAGCGCATGGACAGCACAATTCCGTGTGGGCAGCAGAACCGAGACCATTGGTGGCACAGAAAAAGTATCAGGCGACGGGCTTGAGGCTCTGCGCTTTGTGGAACATGCCCTTGCCAATAGTGGCGCAAGCGAATGGTGGGGCGATGGGCCCTTTACCGCAGTCAGTAGTTCCGTGGCCTTTACGGGCAGGGTAAATGGCGGGGCAACAAGTGTCATTACCGCAGTTGACAACGGCAGTGACCCATTCACCGCCGACACAAGCGACGGCGTCCACCTTTCCGCTGCAATCGGGGAGCCGATTGCAGACCTCGTGCTTTCAGATATTGATACAAACACAATATATTCTTTTGACGGCTCGGTGCAGCTCAACATCGGCTACCGCCCCTTCGGCAAGAGTGCTGCATCCTGGTCAGACTTCACCGACTTCCAGACCCCGCTCGCCTCTGCAAGCGACAGCGACATACCATTGTGGGTGATTCGCAACGGGCTGAACGACAGCGAGCAGACAACGGGCACCGGTTTTGACGGCTTCGACGGCAGCGACACAAACGGCGGGGTGCCGGTGAGTTATGAAACACCACCCGGCTTCACTGTCCGAGGCAAAACCGTCATCTACAATGAGCCTCAAGCCTACCGCCTGTGGACAAACATGTATGTGCAGGAGAATTTACTGGCCCATTTTGACGCTATAAACAATACGGGAAGCGGACACACAACTAACTTGAGTGATGGCTGGCAGGATTTGGTCGGCACATACTTTGGAAATGGGGGGAAAGCAATTCTGGGCGCGGATGAAAACCGGATAGCAATTCCGGGTGCAGATGGTATCGTATGGGGTAATACCTATTTGGATATTCAAAAAGTACAGGCATCGGTTAAATATCCTTTAATTTGGGGAAGTAGAGCTGGTGTATTTGATACAACAAAAACAATCGAATTGGGTAACACAAAATCTGGAAACAGGCTAGTTTGGTTTGGCATGGCCTATCAATTTTTTGACACAGAATTAGAGGGAGCCTTAAACTATTGGTCGGGTGCTTATGGTGGTACTGATCTACCATCTGGATATATTGCTGAACCCGGTAAATTCCTAACGAGGTCGCTCAGTGTGGTCAAAGATTTTTGGAATGACCTATATATAAACGGCTCTGATAAGTTCACATCACCCAAATCCTTTCTTGATCCAATATCCTCGTATCAACAGACCTATTATTATTCCTATCATGATCCATACGGGACCTCAAAGCCTTCTAAACTCTCCTGTTTCAGGCTTTATGATGGGCAATTAAGCGCCGAGCAAAGACAGCGAAACGCCTTTCTGGATAACTACCGTTTCAACAATCCCGACGGCACCAAACCTGCTCCCACCATATCGCTGTATCAAAACGATATAGTAGTAGCAAGCGAACAGAACCTTGCCATAGTTGACGCCGGAAATGAAACCACGCTGAGTTTTACCACCAATTCCCTCGTTGCCGGAGATACATACGAAGTCAAAGTCATGAACGGCGGCACAGTGATAAAGAGCCTGGGGACTTTCACCGTGCCGGCCAGCCCGGGGGATAATGACCCCACCCTGATTGTGGGAACATCCTGGCCGGTGCGGGACTTTGCATATACCGGCAGGGCGCAGGAATGGATTGTGCCGAAGACGGGTAACTACAAGCTGGAAGTCTGGGGGGCCCAGGGGGGCGATGACGGCAGCGGCTACGGCGGCCTGGGTGGATATTCACAGGGCATTATCGCACTGATTGCTGGTGATAGATTGGACATATTTATAGGAGAAAATCACGATACTAAGGGAGGTGGCTCATTTAATGGCGGCGGTATTGGGTGGAGTGAAAATCCTATCGGCGGTGGATACAACGGCGGAGGTGCCACAGACATCAGGTGGCCCACACCTTACACCATCAACGGCAACCCTGCCAGTGATTCAAGAATAATCGTGGCCGGTGGTGGCGGAGGGTATGGTGGCAACAACCGTAACGGAGGTTACGGTGGAGGCTTGACCGGAGGCATTGGTGAACAAGGTGCACGCCAGGCTGGTGGTGGCACACAGATCACAGGAGGCGCAGCCGGAGGAGTTCCAACTCCTAGTGGTGAGATTCCGGTTGTTGCAACCGGTGGCAATGCGGGTATCGGCGGCAATGGCGGAGCGAATAATGGTGCCGGCGGCGGTGGCGGCTGGTTTGGCGGCGGCGGCAATGCGGATAATCCCTTCGATGTAGGCAGCGCAGCCGGCGGCTCAGGCTATGTGAGCGCCCTCCTGAGCGATGCGGAAATGATAGCCGGTAACAGCGACCGCTACACCTTCCCCAACAATGTCTCAAGCTACTACGCCACAACAGCAATCGACACGGCCACAGACTACAGCTTCACTGCCGGCAGCGCCACCCCCACTATGCCCGATTGGCACGACCCCACAGGCGCCGCCAAGGTCATCGGCAACGAAGGCCACGGCTACGCGCGCATCACCTGGGTGGGGCCGTCCTGGCCGGTGCGGGACTTTGCATATACCGGCAGAGCGCAGGAATGGATAGTGCCGAAGACGGGCAAATATAAGCTGGAAGTCTGGGGGGCGCAGGGGGGCGGCAATACCGCTGCCGCATATCTACCCGGAGGCCCTGGCGGCTATTCCCGGGGCACGGTAAGTCTGAATCAGGGAGAGAGACTCTATGTGTATGTGGGTCAGTTTGGCGGGAATACCCTCTCTACATCCGGTGGATTCAATGGCGGAGGAGACAGTAAGACACATGCTTATCCCGGCGGTGGAGGAACGGATATAAGGCTGGTGCAAACCGACACTTACACTGCAGCAAAGAGACTCATAGTTGCCGGTGGTGGAGGCGGGGGCAGCCATTTTGGCACAGTTTCCGGAACTTCACCTTATGGATACGGAGGAGGGACAGAAGGAGGAAGCGGTGGTTCGACCTTTTATCAGTTAAGCATAACTATGACACAAGCTACAGGCGGAACCCAAGACTCCGGGGGTGAGGGGTCAATAGCTTCAGATAATATGTATGGCACCGGCGGCGCCGGCAGCTTCGGGCTTGGCGGAAACGGTGATAATATCAATCATGAGCCCGAAACCAGTAATATCTTTGGTGGCGGCGGCGGTGGCGGCTGGTATGGCGGCGGCGGCGGCTCAGCCGGAAATTACATTGTAGCAGGCGGCGGCGGAGGTTCGGGCTATGTGTTCACTTCGACAAGCAAGGCAAACTATCCGGCAGGCGCCGCTATTCCTGCCGACAGATACTTCCTTACCGACCCCGCCCTGCTATCCGGCAACGAACAAATCCCCGACCCCCACGACCCCACCGGCACCACCGAGGTCCCCGGCAACACCGGCCACGGGTATGCGCGGATCAGATGGGTGGGGCCATGAGGAGGCGGGGGATGAGGTTAGGCCGCTGGGATAGAGCGGACGGAGTAACCGGGGAAGGTGAAGTCAAGGAGATGAGGGTCATTGGAGATGACTATGGCAGATAGACAGATGGCGCTTGCAGCAATCATGGCGTCGGGTAAGAGCAGCTTTTTCTCACGACGGATAAGCACGGCAATGTCGCGCATCTTATTAGTGAATTGCTTGCGGGTGAAGCCGGAGAGTAATCCCCATGCAGTATCTTCTTCTTCCTTGCTCATACCCGGTTTGGCAAGGCTTTCCATCTCCACTACATGGTTAATGTATACTTCGCGCTCTGGCCATTGTGAAAGAAACGATAACAGGTCTACCTGTTTATTCAGGTCCAAAATGATGGCATTGGAATCAAGAAACAGCTTTGTTTTTGGCATTGATGGCCTCCTCCCAGGGGTCGCTGTAATCATCGCGGCCTTGTCTAATGTCTTCCATGAAGTTCACCCATGGATTTTTGGCCCATGCACCATGATACTTCTTCAAAATGCGATTCTGTCTCTCCACATAGGTCTCCTTCGGTTCTACGGCCTTGGGCTTTGGCTTGGCTTTACGGGGCTGGACTGCGGGCTGGGGCTTTATTTCAGCCAGGCGCTGTTCTATCTTGGCCTGCTCCTGCGCCATCTCAGCCTGCTGCCGGGCAATCTCGGCGAATTTGGCCAGCATGAGTGTGTAGATGTCATTCAGAGTTATGTCTTGTTTCGCTACCGGCATAATGGTCTCCTTATGTTAAGTATAGCATATCCCACCGGGTGTGTCAAGGGGCGGGTTTTATGAAAAAAATTGTTCGTGGGGCATTGTGCCTTTTGTCTTTGGGTATGGTTTTTGTCCTTTACAGTTGTAATCCATTGATACTATCGCCGGTTAATGGAGATACTGAACCGGATGCTGTAGATATTACAGATGCTACAGACAGTGCAGATGCAGCAGGCAATACCGGTAACGGCGTGGTGAGCTTCCCCGAAGGCAGCGACAGGGGAACACTCTCCTTCGTGGTCTCGACAAATGTGGTCTCGACAAGCTCGACCACCGGTGGGCGCTCGCAGACCAGCACCGGAAGGCGCTCGGCCATCTCGGTGGTCGAGCCTGTCGAGACCACTATCAACAGAGCGCTGGTTGGCGCCGGGGTTGGGGACATACGCTCGGGCACGAATGTCCGCAATTTCTTTCAACTTATCGCTATCGATTTTGAGGACACCGGCAAGATATGGGACTTTGACGAGAAGTATCTTGGCAGTGAGCGAAGCGCCATCCTGAAAATGACTGTGCTGAAAAACCACGATTACCTGATACTGATGTTAAGCGGGCATATTTATGATTACGATGCCTACCAGGCTTGCACAGAGAACCCCACCTTGCTCGCCTCGGGCTACGCAAGCAAAACCGTGATACCGGGCGATATCGTAACAATACAGATGACGCCGATCATCGTGGACACATCGTTCTATTCGGCGCTGAAAGATGCCGATTCTCCCGGGATGGGCACGGTTGATGCGACGACAGGCGGCAGGGCGATCCTCGATCCACTGTATAGCGACTGGATAGCCCGTTTCCGCATTGGAGCCGGCCTGGAAAATGGCACTGTTGTAGGCGACGGCCTTAAAACCCTGCGCTTTGCAGAGTATGCCCTGGATAACTCAGGCTCGAGCGAATACTGGGGCAGCGGGACACTCAGCACCGTTAGCGACAGCGACATCACCTGGGCGAAATATACGGGGACTACGACAGGAAGCACATCAATCGACACGATTTCCGGCACAGTGAGCGCGGACGGCACTGCGGTAATTGATTTGGCGGGCAAGTTGGAGGAAAGCGATGGCGGCACTGTTCAGTTCAATCTGGGCTACCGGCCTTTCGGCAAGGACTCCGCCGCCTGGGCAGACTATGCGGACTTCCAGACTGTGCCGGCCACTGCGCCTACAAGCGACGCCGATGTTCCCCTTTGGATAATCCGGAACGGGCTGACTGACGATGCGCAAGACAGATTCACTGATTTTGCCGATATAGCAGCCCCAGGCAACGGCGATGGCAGCGTGCTGGTGCAGTATGGGATTCACTACCTCGATCTGGCAGATGATACTCCTTTTGACAGCAAGGGTATTTCCAAGGGATTATGGGAATATAGCGGGGCCGATGGAACAGACGGGGAAGGCATCTACAGCATTAAAAGCGATATCCATATCAGAGTTATCAACAGCACGGTAAGCCGTCGCATCGTGATAAACAATGACCAGACGGCCAACCTGCTCTTGGACAACGCCAGCATCGACCTGGGCGGAACCACCGTGGCAGGTTCCCCGATAAGCCTGGGCGCAGGGTCGTACCTCACCCTGAACCTGGCAAGCGGCACCACCAACACGATGACTGCGGCTTCGGGGGAGCATCTATGGTCTGCCGGTATACAGTGTACTCAAGGCACATCGCTTACCATTAACAGTTCAGATGCAACAGGTGTTCTTTATGCCAATGGGGGCAGCAGCACAGACGTTTTGGATAACAATGGCGGGGCCGGTATAGGCGGCTCGGGGACCAGCCGCAATGCGGGTTCTGTAAGCGGCACTATCAACATCAAGGGCGGCACGGTAAGGGCTGCAGGCGGCCATACCGGCGCGGGTATCGGCGGCGCAAAGGCTAGTAACGGGACAATAAACATTACAGGCGGTGTAGTGTATGCCACATACGTAAACGGCAGTGGAGGCGGTGCAGGCATAGGCGGTGGAAACGGCGGCGGAGGCGGCATCATCAATATCGGCGGCACAGCGCTGATTAAGGAAGCAAGAGGCGACGGCCACGGCGCAGGCATAGGCGGCGGATATACACAAGCAGGCGGCAACATCACCATCAACGGCGATGCGAAGATTGAACTGGCGCAGGGCGGTGGCGCTGGCGCTGCGGGCATTGGCGGCGGGCATAACGGCGGCGGCGGCGGCACCATTATCATCGGCGGCAATGCGGTGGTTGATCTGGCACAGGGTGGTGGCACAGGCGGCGCGGGCATTGGCGGCGGGCATCCGAGTGGCGCCACGGGTGCTATTACTATAGGCGGCTCGGCTGTTATCACGGCAGCCAGAGGCGGCGCAAGCAGCGCGGGTATCGGCAATAGCTATGGCGGCGGGGGCGGCTCAATAAGCATTGAAGACTCGGCAAGTATAACGCTGGCACTGGGCGGCGATGGTGGAGCGGGTATCGGCGCAGGTGGTGAAGCCACCAGTCCTTCTATTAGCATTGACACCTCAGGCAGCGTGAAGGCCCAGGGCCAGGGCGGCTATGGAAGCTCCGGCATAGGCGGCGCAAGCTGTGCCTATGCCGCTGACATAAACATCATACGCGGCACGGTGACCGCTACAGCCAGTGGAGAAGACG
Organism: Spirochaetaceae bacterium; assembly: GCA_031262035.1. Classification (GTDB taxonomy): domain Bacteria; phylum Spirochaetota; class Spirochaetia; order Treponematales; family Breznakiellaceae; genus JAISIL01. The sequence goes on from JAISIL010000178.1 coordinate 11,923, forward strand.
GAGTGGGCATCGGCGGCGGCGAACGCTCGCCCGGCACCGTTACCATTTCAGGCGGCACGGTAACCGCCACCGGATCGGGAAGAGGTGCAGGGATAGGCGGGGGCGGCGGCGTTCCATTCGGTGGCACCGGTCCCCTCGGAGCGACTTGCCCGGTAGCCATCTCAGGCGGCACCGTGTATGCCACAGGCGGCGCATCAGGCGGCGCGGGCATCGGCCAGAATGGCAGCATCACCTGGGACGCCTCCACGGTCACCATCACCGGAACGGCGGTGGTCTACGCCAAGGGGCCGGACGGCGGTGCAGCTGCCATAGGCGGCGGGCTTAACAGCAAGACCGGCACCATCACCATCGGCACGGCGGGCGGCACGGACAACCCCAAGGTGGTGGCGATAACGGGCAGTTCCAGCTATAACGGCATAGGAAGCGACAGCAGCGTTGACGACGGCGCTTCGAGCATCACCATCAACAGTGGCCTGATTATCTCGAACGGCAAGATCGGCAATAGCAGTCTCGTAAACACCGGCACGGTGAACATCACAGGTGGTATGCAGATTGTGTATGATATTGGTGCGTCAGGCAGTACCTACACCAGCACACATATAACGCACCCCGACGCCACGGAGACGAAAACCACGCTCACCACCGGCAACGCGGCAGTAGCCCCCGGCACCTTCCCCGCAGGCGTGGTAACCCTGGACGGCAACCTGAACGGCGTAATCCAGCCGCCCCTCGCCCAGGCCGACATGCCCACACACTGGACCCTCCGCAACCCCGGCGTCACCATAGCGTCCACCAGCGGCGATGGAAATGCCGTCGTGTCCTTCGTGCTAAACGGCACAAACCACGATGTGGTGTATACTTTTACCAGTGTGAACAACCAGACCGGCACCTGGAGCTTCAACAGCAGCAAGGCGATGAGCGGCGTGCAGGCGTTGATTGTAGGCGGCGGTGGTGGAGGCGGAGGTGGAGGTGGAGGTGGAGGTGGAGGTGTAGGCGGCGGCTCAGGCGGAGCCGGAGGCTACATATATGATGCAGGTGTGAGCCTTGGCACTGCAACCTATACCGTGCAGGTGGGTGCGGGCGGCACAGGCGGTATCCAATCATGGAATACTGGTATAGTTTCGGGAAGCAACGGTGATCCTTCAAGCTTCTCCGCATACTCCGCGACTATTGCGGCATTGGGTGGCGGCTGCGGCGGCAATGCAGATTCAGATACTTACTGTAACGGAAGCGATGGCGGCTCAGGGGGCGGTGCAGGCGCTAACACTAGCTACTATAGACAAACGCCCGGCCTTTCCACACAGGCTGTCACCGGCGCAGGCTTGGGGCATGATGGCGTAGGTGAGCGGGGCGGAGGCGCAGGGGAGGCTGGCGCAGGCATCAGTTGCAACATAAGCGGCAGTGCCGTTACCTATGCCGCAGGCGGGCTGTTTGACCTTACCGCAGCCGCTGCCAATGGCAACACCGGATTGTCAGCAGCCCCGCATACGGGCAATGGCGGTGGCGGTGGCGGCGTCTGGTATGGCGGCGCAGGCGGCTCCGGCATCGTCGTCATCCGCCTGCCGGGGAGCGGGCTGTAGGAATAGATTAACAGCGAACCACGCGAACAAAACAGACAGGTGGTCTCGACAGGCTCGACCACCGGAGGGGCCCGTTCGTGTGGTTCGTGTGGTTCGTTGTTAATATTTTCCGAGGTGGCTTGACTTTTTTGGGCGGATGGGGTATAGTTAGGGTATGGGGGTTGTATATGGCACAAGTTATGCGAAAACCGGCTGGCGGCGTGACCTTGGATGCTCTTTGGGAGTTTATGCTCCGGCTGGAAGCGGAGATACGGAAAACGCAGGCAATTGAGGCGAGGAACGAGAGTGTCCTTGCTTCAATTGCGTCCGCCGTGCCGATTACTGCTTCTACTCTTAGTGCGCGTGATATGCATGATATTGACATCATCAATGCCAATGCCGACATCATCAATGCTCAGGCTGAGGAAAATCTGCTTTTTCAGGATATTCCTTGGGAGGACGAATGAAACGCGGCGACTTCTATCTTGTGCCGGTGGCACAACGGGTGGATACCAAAAAACAACGGGTTTATGTGGTGGTGTCCCGGCAGGGTTTATTGGAATCCACTTATTCAACGGTGATTTGCGCTCCGGTCTATTCGAATACAACGGGTTTGCATACGGAAGTACCGGTTGGGGTAGACGAGGGACTTAAACATGATAGTTACATCCGTTGCGATGAATTAGTGAGTATTCTCAAATCACGGCTTACCAATTTCGTAGGTCGGCTTTCTCTGCAAAAAACAGAGCAGCTAAACACGGCATTGCGTACATCGCTAGGGATATAGTGCGATTGGGCTTGCTTCTTTTGCGAAAATTATTTGTGCTTGACTTTTTTGGGGGAATGGGGTAGACTCGAAGAGTATGGAAAGCGAATTTGTCTTCAAAAAATCGGCATTCAAGCATGGCTACACCGAGGCAGATGTGCGCAATGCGTTCAAGACAGCCATTTATGACAGATATTGAAAAGAAGACCGGCATGACCGAGACCGAGGCCGATTACTGGGACGAATACTTCACGAAGAACCCACCCACCGTCGACCTCGCACGGAACCGTATCAAAACGCCGGATATGGGGCAATTGACAGTAACGCTCACGATGGAAGCAAAACTCATCAACCGCCTTACCACAATAGCACAGAAAGCTCACCATACGCCATCTGAAGTGATAGCAGAGATGGTACACCGCGAAATGGCCTACGCGTAACGGCATCGTGGTACTGCGGCTGCCGGGCAATCTCGGTGAATTTGGCCAGCATGAGTGTGTAGATGTCATTCAGACTAATATCTTGTTTCGCTACGGGCATAATAGTCTCCTTGTGTCAAGTGTAGCGGATTCTGGCAGGGGTTCAAGGGGGAAATTTTATGAAAAAATTGATTCGTGTAGTTTTTGGTTTGGTGGGACAAAAAAGGCAAGGGGCTTAATCGAGAACCCGTATGGTTATTACCTCGACACGGCGGTTAATTTCGCTGCCGGACAGGGTGGTGAGGGTGGCCTTCTTTTTGCCGCCGAAGGCTGCAATAATCATCTGTTCCTTGCGGACGCCCTTCGATTCCAGGTAAGCGGCTACATTGTTGCTGCGATTGATGCTGATGTCCATGAGGTCCTGCTTTTCTTCGTCGGTGTTGAAGACCGGGTTTGCATAACCTTCCATGCGGACCAGCAAATCGGGTTCGGCTGTAAGCTGTGCTGCTATTTCGTCGAGGGTTTTCAGGTTGAGCCCGACCGTGTCTTGAGGGATGTCCTTGTTTAGTTCCGATACATCGGGCCCAAAGATGATGTAGTTGATGGCTTCTACCGATAGATCTTTTATAATATCCTCTTTGGTGGTAATGACGACCGGGGCAGCCGATAAAGGCTTAAAACGATAGCCCACCGAGGCGCCTATGGAAAATTGAAAGGGATAGCCGCCACGGATATAGGGCTGAATAAAAAGCCGTTCGACAGGCAGCTTAATGCGGGCGCCAATGGTGCCGTCGGCGGCGAAGATGGCCCGCGAAAAGGTCGCGCTTTTCGAGCGGAACAAGGCATCCATGCCGATAGAGGCTTGCACAAAGAGGTCTGCGATTGAAACAAGGGGGCGCAGGCTTTCGAATGTTGAAAAAACATGCCAGCGTGCAAAGAGCATTGGTTCTACCGAAGAAATGTTGTTGCTTCCCATGCCGAAGCCTATTCTCAGGCCTGCAGAAAGGGGGCTGAGGAAACGAAAGTCCGTGTCGAGAAGGCCTGCAAAGGAGACGCCGCTAATAGTTAAACGGGAGAGTTCAATACCACCCTGCACAGCGAAATAGTTTATTTCGGAATCAAGGTCATCGGCGTAGGCAGAGAATGAAATAATCAGTAATAAAACACAGAATAATTTTCTCATCATTTTCATTATTTTCATAATTTTTCTACTACAAAGCTCCTTGGTAATTTGATTATTCTGAACCAGTCTTTCTCGCCAATGTTTTGAAAGCAAGACTGGAAGTCCGGGTCATCAATATCGGAAAGCGCTTCGCTTATGTGCAGGGTATAGATAGTGTTAATTTGTGCATCATGATAGCCCATGCTAAATTCCCTGTTTAAAACACTTGGGCTGGAATACTGGAAACCCCCTCCTTTTGTGGTTTTTGGAAAGTAATAAGTTGTGAAATTTGATTCACCGCCAACACAAATTGCTACTTTAAAGAGTTCGAAACCAAGGCTTTCCAGCATGCCGGTGCTTGTTAAATCGCTCAGCCTGACCTCGTCTTTATTCACTTCTTTTTTATATAAGACTGTCGGTATGTGAATCTGGTGGACTGCATCATTATCATTGGTATGTGCAGTAATAGCCGAGTATTCGTAGCGATACCGGTCGGAGTCGTCTATAATTGATGCACCCCAGAGCTCTGCAATAACGGCATTATCACAGGATGAGAGGAGGGCTATAAGTGCAAAAATACTGACACTGATAAGGAGCGCAGCCTTCTTGTTCATCATTCTGTTTCCCCGCTATTTCGTGTTATACCGCCATCATTTTTTAATTGCCAGACGTAGCCATCGTTGGTGGGCACGAGGCCAAACTTGCTGTAATTATCTGCAAGATAGCTCATGCCATCAAGGTTTTTAAGGAGTATTTGTCCGCTATCAAAGCCGGCATTTGTAAGCCAGGCGCTTTCTGCAGGACTTCCTGCAGCGGTGTTGGCCTCCGGGCTTAAAGTTGAACCGATAGTGAGTTTTGCCCCTATATCAGTTTTATTGAGATACACCGGATTTGATTTTGCGATAACTGCACTGTCGTTTAGTATCAGTGTGCCTGCCGGCCAGAGATTAACAACTTGGTTGGCGGTAAATTGAACACGGGATGTTTCCTGCATGCTCAGCGTGCCGCCGTTAATGGTTAAAGGCGAGGCGATGAGGGCATTACCTTTCAGGTTTACCAAGCCGCTATATACAATAAAACTGGGGCCTGAAACACCGGCATTATCCTGCATGGTTATTGAACTGCTGTTTTCGATAGGGCTGCCGTCATACACGATGCTTACATTTCCTGTTATACTCGAATCGGCCTGCATAAGGAGCTTTCCGCCACGGTTTTCTCCTGTTCCGCTCGGCTCGCTGATGCGGACATCGCCTGTAATCTGCACATTATCATCGAGGGTTAGTTGAAAACCGTCTTTTACATCGAAAAGGGGATTGGAACCTTTGAGGCTGATGATAAAGGGAGTGGGTGCCCCGCTTTCGTCTGTCAGTTCTACCGTATCTGTGTTTACCTCGATACTTATATTCAGCGGAGCGCTTAATGGGCCCGCATCATTAGTGATTGTGCCGGCACTGATAATATGCGGCGAAGATTCTTCGTCGTTTTCCAGCCTGATAACATATTCGGTATTGTCCTCGGCATATTTACCAAGCCAGGAGAAGGCTAAATCCAGAGTGTAAGGGGCAAAAGGATCGAGGATTTGTGTGTATGTTGCACTCTCGCCCTCGCCTACACGGGTGTAAAGAAGGGAAGGGCTCTTGGGAACATTGTCCTCGTTCTTTTTGTTGCAGGGGTTTTTACAACAGCTCTTTTTACTTTGAGGGGATTGCCATTTTGCAAGGAGGGTATCGTTACCCAAAATGGTGTAGAGGCTTCCCGGTGTGTAGACCTTTGCGCCATCGGTGGGGTCTGTTTGCTGCCCGCCTGAGTTATTCGCTGCACCGCCTGATTCAGCATCTGCTGTAAGCTTATCTGCTTCGCCTTTTGACATCCAGCCAAGGAATATATTTTCCCCGTTTGCAAGGCCCAAAGGAGGTTCGGCAACGGTAAAAGTTTTTTGATAGTCATCTGTTACAGATGCAGGCAGTACAAGGCCTGAAGCATCAACACCTTCATCAAGATTGAAATCATAGTTCACGGTAAATTTCTTTGGGGCGCCTTTTTGGGCATAGAGCCACATTCCCCGGACTGTTCCTGCCGGGCCATGGTCTTCAAGAATGCCGTATTGGGCTGCATTTTCATTGGTGACGGTAATTGTGTCCCCCGGCTGGAAAGAAAGGCCTGTTCCCCCGGACTGGGTATTCCAGCCTGCAAACTCATAGTATTGCGATTCAATTTCCGGGGCAACAGTTATTGTTTCGCCAATTGCACTTTCTTGTGTTGCCGGAGCTGCTGCGTCATTTAATTCATTGACATGATAATGGACGGAAAGACCGGCATAGGTGTAGGTGGCATAGTAGACGATATCAGTTTCCGGTATAAAAACCTCATCAGGATTCTTTGTTTCTTCGCCGAGGCCATCGCTCTGTATATTCCAGTTGGCAAATTTGTAGACAGGGCTTCCACTGTCATCTAAAGAGGGAACCGTTACCGATTCGCCCTTAAGCACCCGGACTGTCTGGGGTTGAGGAATGCCTCCTACGCCATTTACACTGAAAGTGACATGGCAATAGCTAAAATCCCACTGGGCGTAGAAAGTAACGTTTCTTCGGACCGTATAGGTATCGCCCGGAGCATAGGGATCGCCTGAGCCATCTGCCGCCGTATTCCAGTTTCTGAATGTGCAGAAAACAAAATCGCCGGGACTTTCGGCAATACTTATCTCGCTGCCCACATCAAGCATCTCGGCTGCCTGAACCGAGCCGCCCCCGCCGTTAATATCATACTTAACTACCGGGACATCCGACCATAAATCACCTATAGTAGCATTATTACAGGATGATAGCAGAATACCGCAGAACAGTAAACTCATTACATTAATCTTTTTCATAATTTTCACTCTTTTTATGTTATTTCGTTATAGGCTACTTTACTGTTTTTCGCATTTTCTGTCAATAGATGCTTAATGCCTGTGCAGGGCAAAGACATTTACTTTTTATACAACCACGAATAGCACGAATCGGCTTCGCCGACACGAATAATCTATGATTTGTATTAAATATTCGTGTCGGCGAAGCCGATTCGTGTATATTCGTGGTTGTAAATTTTTAAATGATTTTACTCCTAATGCCTGTGTTTATACCCCGCCACCCTTGCCGATGCGGTAAGGCTGAGCGGGGAGGTTTCGCCCCTTTGCAGATACTGATACGCAATGCCTGCAACCATGGCCCCATTGTCGCCGCAGAGGGGAAGGGGCGGGAAGATGCATCGTATATCGCTGTGCCTGGCCAGCTCGGAACGCAGATAGGAATTGGCCGCCACGCCGCCGCCTGCAACAATAGTCCGCAAACCCGTGTCTTCTACGGCACGCAATAAACTGCGAATTAATATATCGATAGCTGTTTTTTGAAAAGAGGCTGCAAGGTTGGCAAGGTCGGTACTGTTAAGCGCTGCCCTTCCCGCGACCCCTCCCCCAACCCTTCCCGCAAGGGGAGGGGTGTTGTTGTAAGCAGGGGGGGGGTTGTAAGCATTAGTAAACTTCCAGGGTTCCCTTGTTACGGCTGTCTTTAGGCCGGAGTATGATACGTCGTAGCGGCTGGCTCGGATTTCGGGCAGGGGGAAATGGTAGGCCTTTGCGTCTCCTTTCTGTGCCAGTTTGTCGATTACGAGGCCGCCGGGGTAACCAATTTCGTAGAACTTTGCCACTTTATCAAAGGCTTCACCAACGGCGTCATCGACTGTGGTGCCAAGGACGGTAATGTCATCAAAATCATCAACACGGGCAATAATGCTGTGTCCGCCTGATACGAGGAGGCCGAGAAATGGGTATTCCGGCGGGGGCGAAGCAGTCTCAGCGTTTGCAGGTTCCAGTTTGGAGGCATACAGGTGGGCCAGCATATGATTTACTGCAATAAAGGGGAGCTTTCGCGCCCAGGCAAAGCCCTTGGCGAAACAGAGGCCCACCAGGAGGGAACCGAGCAAACCGGGTTCAGCGCTTGCCGCCACTGCCTGTATGTCCTCTACGGAGAGGGCAGCGTCGCTGAGGGCCTTGCTGACCACCGCATTAATCCATTCGATGTGTTTACGGCTTGCAATTTCGGGAACAACACCATTGTAGGCGGCATGGAAAGGAATCTGTGTTGCCACCACATTGGATAAAATCTTTTTTCCGTCTTCAACGATTGCTGCCGAACATTCATCGCAAGAGCTTTCTATACCTAAAACGAACATACAAATATTATAGTGGACAAATTAAAAAAAATCTACTATAATTAAAGTAATGATAGAATATGTAGTGCCCTGGAATATTGATGATAGGATTCTCTCGAAGGCGGCGCGTGTGCTCGAAGATGGCGGTCTTGTTGCGCTTCCTACGGATACCAGTTGGAGTATCTGTTGTTCTATACATTCCCGGGCAGGCATTGAAAAACTTCGTTCTATTTCCGGCGAGCGTGATGAACGGCATTTTACCCTGCTTTGTTCTGAAATAAATCAGTTTAGTGAATTTTGTTCTATTGATAATAGCCGTTTCAGGATTATCAAGCGGCTTACACCGGGGCCTTATACTTTTATTTTAAAGTCGCTGCATGGCGCTGAAAAAATTTTGCAGAGGAAGCGCAGCGAATTGGGTGTTCGTATTCCGAACCATCCTATTCCGCAAAGGCTGATTGAAACAAAAATGATGCCGCTGTATTGTATTACTGCCAAGCGGGAGATGGCCGGCGAAGCGATTAACGAAGAAGAACATCTTGAAGAAGACGACCTTTTTGAAGGCGGTTGGGAGCTTGATGAAATCGATGGGCTCGATATGATTCTCGACGGAGGCGAGGAGGAGCAGCGTGTGGTATCAACAGTGCTTGATATGACAGGCGATGATGTCGTTTTATTACGGCAGGGGGAAGGAAAATGGCCGATGTAAGAAATGTGAGCAAGAATGTTCCCAAATGGATGCACATTGTTTTTAGGCGAAGGATGTTTGTTATACTTACCTTGCTTGCACAATTAGTATTACTGTTCTTTATTATTTTTAATACCAGCAAGACATTTACCATTATTAATACCCTGCTAACAGCTATATCTATTGTAGTGAGTTTTTTAATCCTGAATCGCCGTGAAAAGCCTGATTTTAAAATCGTCTGGGTCTTTTTGATACTCTTATTCCCCCTTTTTGGCGGCGCTATGTATCTTTTCTTCTATTTAATATCCGATTCAAAAAGTTTAAGACAAAGAATTGAATCATGCAAGAATTATGTCAGGCCCTGGTTTAAGTATAAGATTCAACGCGATGACAGTATTCCTGATATAGCACAGATTCGATATATTGAAGATTATGCCGGGTATCCGGTGTATCTGCATAGTAAGACTAACTATTATTCTGATATAAGAGACTTTCAAAAAGATTTACTTGAAGATTTAAGAAAGGCCGAGAAATATATCTTTATGGAATTCTTTATTCTGCGGCCGGGAAAGATGCTTAACCCGATACTTGCTATCATGGAAGAAAAAGCAAAGGCAGGCCTTGATGTTCGCTTAAGTTATGATGATATGGGTTGCCTTCTTTCGCTGCCCACTCATTTTGATAAGTATCTTGAGAAAAGAGGCATAAAATGCACAAAGTTCAGTCCTTTTAGGCCGATTTTATCCTCGCAGCAAAATAACCGCGACCACCGGAAGATTGTTTCGATTGACGGTAAGATAGCATATACCGGCGGAATGAACCTTGCCGATGAGTATATCAATGCTATAGAGCGATTTGGCTATTGGAAAGATTCAGCTATTCGTGTAGAAGGGGATGCGGCATGGTCATTAACGCTGATATTCCTTTCGCTGTGGAATATACGCAAGAAAAAAGACAAGCGTGAAAAAGATGATATAGCAGCATTTTACCCGGAGTCCGCATACCGTGAATATGCAAATACCGGTGACGGTTTTGTGCAGCCCTATGCGGACAGCCCGCTTGACCAGGATAATGTTGGCGAGCACGTTTACTTGCATATCATTAATAGTGCACAGAATTACCTGTATATAAATACTCCCTACCTTGTTGTCGATTACAATATTGTGTCTACCTTAACCCTTGCTGCAAAAAGCGGTGTCGATGTAAAGATTATAACGCCTTACCGTTGGGATAAGTGGTTTGTTCGTATTGTATCCCGGTCCTATTACCGGCAGTTGATTCGTGCCGGTGTGGAAGTGTATGAGTATAAACCGGGTTTTAATCATTCCAAGACCTTTGTTTCAGACGATAAGGTAGCAACAGTAGGCACTGTAAACCTTGATTACCGAAGCCTTTACCATCATTTTGAATGCGGTGTAGTCTTGTTTAAAAATTCTTCCGTTGCAGCGGTGAAAAAAGACTTTTTAGAAAACCTTGCTGTGTGCAAAAAAATAGAAGAGGCCGATTGCCAGAGGAATGTTGCCCAAAGGCTTTTCCAGGACCTGCTTCGTATTTTTGCACCGCTTATGTAGTTTGGCTAATCACCTTTCGCACAAAGTCCTTGTCGCTCATCGTTTCTTCTGCCAGGAATGCAATGTCTTCCTCGGTGGGCTTCACTCCAGGGTGGCTCTTCAGTGTATGTTTTATCAATGATGTATGGAGGCGCTCCATATCCATGTCGGTGGCCTTTATCAGTTCCGGTGCTGCTGGTAGGACCATATTGGTGCCTGGCACCTCGTCTGCTGGGTTGCCGAAATGCACATCGATGCCGTTTTCCCGTGCAAAAGAGATTTGCGGCTGGTGATGTTTGCCGGCGCCGGTATACTCGGTTTCCTGGGACACAATAATAGCATCTTGGGGAAGAGTTTGTGCAAAGGCAAATGCTGCGGTGAGGCTGGTGTTGCCCGCTGGGCCCCGTTCAATGCCTTCAAGGGTAGACAGGGCTTCGGTGATATAGAAGACCGAGCCCTGCGCAACGATGAGGTAGCGTTCCATGTAACGCAAAGGCCGTGCGCCGCTTCGGGGAACATCACTGTGGTCGGGGTTTGTCGCATAGGGGACACCAAAACCGGTGTGGCCGGTGGTAAAAGACTTTTTGTTAAACTGCACATCGCTTGCCATACTGAGTCCGCTTAAGTTCACCGATGCCCCATAGACATGGCTCTTTGCTCCTGCAACCCGTAACCCCCGTGCGGTGCCGGTAAGGTTGCCGCCGCCGGCCTCGGTGCAGATGACCACATCGGGGTCGCGGCCCTCGCTTTGCATAAACTGTTCGTGTATTTCCGCCCCCAGGGTTTCAATGCCGGCAATACCAAAGGGCGTGTAAAGGCTGCAATTGAAAAAGCCTGTTTCTTCGAGCAAAAGAAGGTGCTTGTAAAAGAGCTCCGGGCCAACAGTCATTTGCACAACTTCTGCACCAAAGGCCTCGCACTTACGGGCTTTCTCGATAATTTCGGGTTGGCCGACACCGCGGCTGTCATAACATTCCTGCAGGATAATACATTGAAGCCCGAGCATGGCCGCCTGGGATGCAACCGCAGCGCCATAGTTCCCTGAGGTAGCGGCAATGACCCCCTTGTAGCCCATCTTCTTTGCCTGATAGCAGGCAATAGCCGCCCGCCTTGCCTTAAACGAACCTGCCGGATTACAGGCCTCATCCTTTATGAAGATTCGTGCGCCCATTCCCTTCTGGCCATTTTTCTCCGCACATTTCCGTGCCAGAGCGGTGAGGTTATGCGCCTCAATCAGCGGCGTATTGCCCACATGGGTTGCGGCCTGTATCGTCTTCATCTCATCAAGGGAATAAGCGGTTTCCTTCATCATCCGTTCATAATCAAAGGCAATGGAACCAGATTCATAAATGGAATAATCTATACCAAGGGCGGCCTTCATAATGTCATTTTTGCGGGACATCACCGCATTGTAACTGTTATCTTTCATAATTTTTTTAACCACGAATGACACGAATGGCCTACGGCCACACGAATGTTCAAACATCTGTATTATAAATTCGTGTCCGCGTAAGCGGATTCGTGTCTATTCGTGGTTTAACTCCATACAATCTCTCTAACCTGCCGGTCTATCTGCAACAATTCGGGCACGAAATTGCCGAACCCGTGTTTCCATGCGGGGTTCACCTCAATCAATGTGCCCTTTTCATGGCGACCGGTCAGGGTAACAACCTCTGCCTCATCGCCAATGTTTGCATCCTGTTGCAGATAACCCTTGACCCATATTTCCAATGGCACAGAAGATGTGTCGCTCGGAATGCCCGGCGCCCGTTCGTTTGGTTCCAGAATTATTCTGTGTAAACGAACCCAGGAATTTTTTTCAATCATTTTATCCTCGCCTCTTCGCAAACCATGTCGCGCATGTCGCCCATGATGGCGTGGGGAACCGGCAGGGTTAGCATGGTGTGCAAACCGGGGCGGGCGTTGATGATTTGGGGTATCATGTTGACGCACATGGCGATGGTGCCGATGCCGCCGGGAACCTCGGGGCTGTTCACCATGTTGATATTCGGTGTGCCTTTGATGATTACATAATCGCCGGTCTTAACGCCAACCTGTTCCGGTTCTATCTGCTGGGGATGGTCCATTTCGATTTTTAGTTCGCCGTCCACATAGCCGAAGCCCTTCATTGCCACACCGGCTGCATTACCCTTGGCGGCAAAACCGTAGGGGCTTTTCCGGTCGACATCGGTGACAATCGGTTCCATGCTCTGTTCAATCTTATCGACCTTCCAGCCGAGGGCATCGGCAATCATCCTAATTGATTCATGGAAGCCGATATGCCCGGAAATGCTTCCGTCTTTGGCTTTTTGCTTAAATTCTTCCACCGGAAGCCCGATTCCCTGTTCCTTCATTACCACCGGGCCGAAGGGAGAAAGGCTGTTCACCCGCCGGGAAACAATGTGGTCGACGCTTTCGCAGCAGCCGGTCCAGGCCACCACAAGGAGGTCCATAATCAAGCCGGGGTTGATGCCTGTTCCCAGCACCGACACGCCGTTTGCCTTGGCAATTTTGTCAAGTTCCTTTGCCAGTTCCGGGTCCTGCGCCGCAGGATATGCCATTTCTTCGGCACAGGTGATGACATTGATTTTCTTTTCCATGATGAACTTCAGCCTGTCAAATGCCTTTTTGGTATAGGAATCGGTGCAAAGCAGCACTACATCGGCAGCTTTTTCGGTAATAACGGCGTCAAATTCGCCGACCATAACTTTTTTGGCTTTATCCGCTCCCGGGTCCTTGTCTGTAAGACCAATTACTTCAAAAAGGCTCTTTCCGGCCTTTGGCGGACGGGCGCACGCGCCAACAACATCCACACCCGTCTTTCCGAGGAGCATTTTCGCCATGCCCCCACCCATGGAGCCCAGGCCCCAAACGATTACTCTAATGTTTTCCATACATATATCCTTCTATAATTATATTACCTTTTCTGCGGGCATATATTCAAGCCCATGCGCAGACGCTACATCTTTGTAGGTGCAGTGTCCCTTGTAGACATTCAGTCCCTTCATGATGATAGGCGATGCCTTACATGCCGCCTCGGCTCCCTTGTCGGCAATCATCAAACCGTAGTTCAGGGTGGTGCCGGTAAGGGCAAGGGTGCTGGTTCGGGCAACTGCACCGGGCATATTCGCCACACAGTAGTGAACCACATCGTCCACCAGATACACCGGGTTGTCGTGGGTCGTCGCATGAGTCGTCTCGATGCAGCCGCCCTGGTCGACAGCCACATCGACTATCACACTGTGCTTCTTCATCAGTTTGAGGTGTTCCTTGCGGACAAGATGCGGGGCCTTTGCGCCGGGAATAAGCACAGCACCGACAACCAGATCGGCCTCGGCAATGCAAGCCTTAACATTTGCCTCATTGGAATAGAGGGTCTGCACTTTGCCGCCAAAAATATCATCGATGTAGGCAAGCCGATTGGCATTTATATCGAGGATGGTAACGTCGGCTCCCATGCCTGCTGCAATTTTTGCCGCATTCATGCCGACCACACCGCCGCCCAAGATAACAACCTTCCCGCGGGGAACGCCGGGGACGCCGCTCAAGAGGACGCCCCGCCCGCCAAAAGGCCGCTCCAGATACTTTGCCCCTTCCTGAATGGCAAGCCGCCCTGCAATTTCGCTCATCGGTTTGAGGCAGGGGAGGGTGCCATCGGCAAGCTGCATTGTCTCGTAGGCAATCCCGATAATCTTCGCCTTTAAAAGCGCCTTTGTCTGCGGCTCATCCGGAGCCAGATGGAGGTAGGTGTAGAGAATCTGCCCCTCATGGAACAGGGGAAATTCGCTTTCCTGGGGTTCCTTTACCTTGATAATCATATCGGATTCTGCAAAAATCTTTTTTGCATCCGCTTCGATTGCCGCCCCGGCAGCCTTATACTGCTCATCGGGGAAGCCCGCCTCTGTGCCGGCTCCTGCCTGAATGGTCACACTATGTCCGTGTGCCTTGTAGGCTGCCGCACAATCCGGGGTCATGCCGACACGATATTCGTGCCGTTTTATTTCTTTTACACAACCAATTTTCATTTAACTTTCTCCTATAAGATTCTCACGCGGAGGCGCAGGGGGTTTTGCGCTTGATTTGATAGTTGCGCGAAAATCCTCCGCGTCCCCGCGCCTCCACGTGAGCTTTTTTTTAATATTTCTGATACGCCAGATTCTTAAACAATTCCACTGCCGGTTCCAGAACATCATCCTGGAATTGGAAGTCCTTGTCGTGAATCGGGGCAAATTCAGAACCGAAACTCATTCCCCACATGCAACCCGGTGCATGGTGAAGGAAGGCGCCAAAGTCTTCCGAGCCGCCGATGGGGTCTTCAAGCATCGTCACCGGATACTTCAGCTCCTCGCAGGCTTTAAGGACGCGGTCTACACAGCCGGGGTCGTTTTCCGTGCTGGCAAACTTTTCGTGGAAGGTAGCCTTCACCTCGATGCCTGAATTGGCGCCGCAGGCCAGCGCATAGTTGATAAAGTTTTCGATGGACTCGTCCATATCTTTATCATACCAGGCGCGGCAGGTCAGATGCAGTTTGCCGTTGCCCACAGCGCTGCCAAAGACCGGAGTTCCCGCTTCGACATAGCAGATGGTGCACATCGGCATTTTGCCATAGGCCCAGAGATCAAAAAATTCAGGAATGGCGTTGATAACTTCCATCATTGCCCGCACCGGGCTTTTTCCCAGCCTTGGGGTGCTGGCATGGGTCGGCTCGCCCTTAAATTCAAGGAGAATACCCGTTGAAGCACAGAACATCGGCCCTTTTTTGATGCCCACATTGGTAAAAGGCCCCATATTGCCGTCATGCCAGGCATAAAAGGCATTGATATTCGGCACATCGTCAAAGAAATTGAGGCATTGGACGGCCCCTTCGGCAGTTTCTTCGCCGGGCTGGAACAGAAAATAGCAATTATTGTCACAGCCCTTCTGGTCTATCTCCAAAATAAGGCCGCAGAGGGCAGCCATATGGCCGTCATGCCCGCATTTATGGGACCAGCCGGGATTTTTCGATGCCCAGGGCGGCGGGGAATTCCCCTCAGGGATGGGTAGGGCGTCCATATCCGCCCGGAATGCAATATCCTGCTTGTCATCGCTTACCTTATAGACAACATAGAAGTAGCAGCCTTTATCGACAATCTGCATATTCTGGGTATGCTTGCCAATCCAATCCATAAGGAATTTTTTTGTTTCGACTTCTTTCATTGAAGGTTCCGGAATCTTGTGCAGGTCATGGCGCAGGTTTTTAATCAGTTTCAGGTTTTCACTTTTCATAACACATATCTCCCTTTCTTCTATTATACACCCGAACTGCCGATTTGTAAAGGGTAGGGGAGGAAAAAAGTTTCCGGGTAAGTGATATTGATGTCCTCGTGAGACCTGCTTGATATTGAGTTATGAATATGTTATTATCTTTTCGATGACAGATTTTGAGGAATATATCCGGCAGGGGGAACCAAGTCAAAAAGAAAAAGCGCAAAATTGGCGTACCGCTATTGGCTTGCAGCAGGTAGATGGGCTCGTGCCTTCGGCATACCTCATCGAGACTGCAAAGCAGAACATCGAAGGTGACATAACTATCGATGAAGTTAAAAGCCGAATCGATGCTTATTACAAACAGCAAACCGGACGCAACAACGATGATGGCGAGCGCACCGAAGAAGCGGATAAGGTCTCTTCACGCATTGCTGAAATTTTGGGCGAAAAAACATTCTCGTTTACACCTTTGGAATACATCAACATTCACCGGCGGCTTTTTTCGGATATTTACAAGTTTGCGGGAAAAATCCGGGATTATAATATAACAAAGGATGAATGGGTGCTTGATGGTCAAACTGTGCTGTATTCAGACTACGAAATGATTAAGGATACGCTTGAATATGATTTTAGAGAAGAAAAAGATTTTAATTACAAGAGTTTGACAAAACAGGAACAAGTGGAACATATAGCCAAATTTATTTCGGGGTTGTGGCAAATACACGCTTTTGGCGAAGGAAATACACGCACAACAGCAGTTTTTGCAATTAAGTATTTACGGAGTTTCGGTTTTGATATAGAAAATGAACCTTTTGCTCAATATTCCTGGTATTTTCGCAACGCCCTGGTTAGGGCTAATTACAATGACTGGCAAAACAATATTCACGCAACGCAAAAATTCTTAATGCTTTTTTTTGGAAATATAATTTTTGGCGAAAATAACGATTTAAAGAACAGAGAAATGCATATTAAATACGGCGAGTATTTAAAACAACAGAGTATTGAAAAGTTGGGTGCAAATGTCGGTGTAAATGCCGATGTCGGTGTAAATGTCGGTGTAAAAAACGCAATTCTAAGCAATCTAAAGGAAAATCCGAATTTAACTATCCAAGAATTAGCAATTAAAGTGAATAAAACAACCAGAACAATAGAGAGAAATATCAAAGAGTTACGCGAAAAAGGCATT
The DNA here is from genome assembly GCA_031262035.1 of Spirochaetaceae bacterium. Classification (GTDB taxonomy): domain Bacteria; phylum Spirochaetota; class Spirochaetia; order Treponematales; family Breznakiellaceae; genus JAISIL01. The sequence goes on from JAISIL010000178.1 coordinate 28,688, forward strand.
ATTACCCGTGTCGGCAGCGATAAAACAGGACATTGGCAAATTTCCGAAGAAGCGGACGGATGATAAAACAAGAGGTCAATACTCAAGCTATAGCGTTTGGCAGTGGGCGAGGTCTTAGGCGCTAAGCCGGACTTTTAGGCCCAAAGCCGAGGTAAGACGCACAAAAGTCAAGAGGTTACAATTGGCACCGCTTTCTACCCTTGAAACCTGTTGCTGTGAAATGCCGCTTTTGGCTGCAAGTTCCCGTTGAGACATTCCTGCATGCTCCCGGGACTCGGCAATTTCTGTAGCAAGGGTAATAATTCTTCTTTCATCGTCATAGGCTTTTTTAAAAGTCGGACTTTTTAGCCGTTCTTTAAGATCTTTTTCAAAGGACGAAGTTTTTATCATGGATAATCCTCCTGTTTATTCGGGAAACGCTTTAAAAAGTCTTCCCGTCGTTTTTTAGCCAAGCGAATTTCAGATTTTGGAACAGTTTGACTATGCTTTTCAAAGTTATTTGTCAAAACAATCTGATTTTGAAAGCAAAAAAAGTATAATATTCTTTCTTGTGTTCCGGTTATTTTGACTCGCAATTCATGTATACCGTCTTCCAAAAACGCGGCATAAGGCCGTGGTAAATTTGGACCTTTATTTTCAAGTTCAGTAATCCATGCATATACCTTGGCGCTTTCATTTTCGGGAAGTGCATGAATAAACTCCTGCACCGGTCTTGAGCCATCAGGTAGCGGATAATAAATGGCCTTCCACTTCTTTACCATACTCTATCTTACATAATTTATTATGTAATGTCAAGGGGGTTTCGAAAAAATTTTCATGCCCAGCAGGCCCTAATACTTCATTGGAGGGTATCGGGTTAGCATTTTTATCTAAAGCGATACTCAATACCTGCTTGTTTCATGATAAGATTTGCTATATGGCGTGATTTTGCCGTTTTATATGACAGCCATTCTTGAGAAGTTGCTCACGGACCGGTTTTTCAAAAAATGGCATCAGGCGTATGCCTTTTCACGGCGATGTGTCTCAAAATCGAGTATAACCTCGCTTGGTTTACCATTCTCGGCAAGTATTTCCGGGGCAATATATCGAACCCGTTCTATAAGGGCATCATAAGAACCAGCTTCTAAGGCAAGCGGAATATCATCATTTTCTGCTGTCCAAACCCGCGCTTCATTGTCCCAATTCATATTAACAATATATTCTGGCATATCGAAACCTCCGTATCAATTAATTTTAGTCTTTTTAGGCTTGTATGTCAAGTAGCGGTTTTACAAAAAAGTTTCAGGACAAGCTGGGGTTAATACTTCATTGGAGGCTTATCATCGCTCTGCTTTCTCGTAATGCTTTCTCATTTTTGTTGTTGCTCTTGTTGCAGTCTGAATAAAGTCAGATTTTAATGAATTTGCGATATGTTTGACCAGAGCATTATCAATTGAATCTAAATATTTGAGTATTTCAGCAGATTTTTCTGGTTCAATAGAAGGTTGTTCGGGTAAAAAAAGCTGATAAATTTCGATATTTAGGCCTTTGGCTATTCTGGCGAGAGTTCCTGGGTGAGGCCATTTCTTTCCAAGTTCAATATCGCTTAAGAAGGCGGTTGACATATTCAGGTCTGAAGACAAGTCTAACTGTGAGAGACCTGCTTGTTCTCGAAATCGCCTAATGTTGATGGCCAACAATTTCCGAAATTCCTGGGCTTCTTTTGGTTCTTTTGCTTCTTTTTTCATTTATATATTTTCTCATTTTTTTTATATCCCCCTTGCGCTTTTTTCAAAACTCTGTTAGAATATCATATACTAATACTCTGTTTGAGTATTAGCTATAAAATTTTTAAGTCTACTAGACTAACCAAGTGAAAAACCGTCCGTTGGATGGTCAAAATAAAGCCTCGGAAACGGGGTGAAATAGAAAAAAGGGGTTTCATTATGAGAAACACATGGAAAAAAGGGCTATTCTTGGCTCTCTGGGTGGTCTTGGGGACTGCCCTGTTGGTTGGGTGCGGGACAAAACCGGCATCCGGTGACCAGTCATCTACTGCCAAGGAAGCAGCAGAGGCTAATGTCAAATGGGACAATGATGACAGCGGATATCTTACGGTTAATAATAACCTGCAAGAGCCCTTAATTCTGTTTGCCGGAACGATTAACAACAGGCACATCCTGGGAGGCGTCAGAGGAATGGAAAACCGCCTCATCGACTTTTATGGCCAGGTATCAGAAAGTAACGGCGTCTTTCTTCTTCGTGCCATTAGGGAAGAAACTTATCGTGCGAAAGGAAGCTCTGTTTCCAGCGATGATGTCATTTCGGCAAACCTCGTAAGTTATGATAAGAATAACTCGCGAATGACCAATATTGATATCAGTCAAGACCTGGGTGGAAATGCCGTCATCATGCTCCAGAACGACAGCAATATGGCCATGGAAGTGCGTATCAATAGCCCCACAGGCCCCAAACTGACCACTCTACCGCCCTTGGCGCGAAATCAGAAAGTCTATCTTAACCAGAACCCAGACGGCTATATCTTCTTCCCGATTTATCAATACTATGATAAAGAAAGTATGTCAGTACGCAGTGTTGCAATCAGCGATTTGGCAGGCGGTTACCCAATGAACCCCCAGCCTGAAAAACCGGGGATGACCATGCCGGTGGTCAACTTCAATTATGATGCTTCAAAATTGTATTCGCCCTTTGCCAACCTCGTGGTAACAAACGGAACAGACCGCGGCGCATTTCTGCTTTTTGGTTCAACTCGTATGACCAGCACCAGTGGTATGCGTATGATTAACCCTGGCAACGAAACTTTTGAATTGGATTTACAGAAATCTGACCATTTGGTTATCAATTCGCTTCAGATTGATTTAAGTTTGGGCGCTTCAAACTACTTGAAGATACCTGGAAATGATTATCTGGCAGGTTATAACTATCAGGTGCAGGTAAACGGTCAGGGACAGCCGCTAACGGTAACACAACTGAACAAGTCTGATACCAATAACTTAGCAATACAGTTAGTAAATGAAAATTAAAACAGAAATAGCAAGAAGAAAAATTGTAGCCTACCTCATCACTCTTACACTGATAGGGGTAGGCTTCTTTTCTCTTAAACCAGTCTTTGCACAAAGTGGGGTTACTATCCGTCTGGTGAATAGAACGCCGCTTTCTGTTCACTTATATGCCGGTTCCGGTATGGCAGATATTGGAACTGTTCCGCCCAATACCGAAAGCCGTCTACCCTACAATTTAACATCAAACGAACCAGTGTATCCTCTTTTTGATATACCCTTGAGTAAGACATTCGTGCTACAAAAACAACGGGCACTGGACATAAATTTCTACTACCAAGTTACAACTAAAACAGGTGAACAAACTATCATCATAGATACTGTTCCTGAGTTTCAGGATGTAAATACTTATATTGTATTCAGCAACCATGGAACAGGCGGAGCCGTTAACCTTTCTGCCAAAATCAATACCAGAATGATGCGCCTTGATAAGAAAGAAATGGATGTTGCAACAGGCGAAACTGCTGTGTTCAGAGCGACGCAGGGTGATACGATAAGTGTTGCCTCACCTAAAAATGTCAATTTTCCGCCTGTTGACTACCAAAAAGGCTGGGTTTATCGTTTTGACTTTAGTAACAATACAGTAACACTAATAGATTCTCGTTCGCTTTCAGAAGTTGGCAAGCCGATTCATGCAGCAGTTGTCTTTAGGGGAACCTCACCATCACAATCTGTGCATAACAGCATAATCAATGCTTTTAATGCTGCACTTCAGGTAAATAAAATGAATATACAGATTGTTGATGAAAATGATGCAGAATATAACCGAAACGGCTATGCTTTTGTAATTACTGTTTCTGAAATGATAACCCAATACAACGAATGGCAAGGACAGAATTTAACACGAGCCAAAATAGAAATAAATTTTGAACAAAAAGGAAAGGCTTTGCTAGATGCATACCGTGAAACAATAACAGACTATAGTGAAGAACTGGCATGGTCAATGATAGAAAACAAAATTCATGATAACACTGCATTTTTTATGCAGGTTTCAAAATATATAAAAGGTTATAATTTATAGGAGGTTTACAATGAAGAAGTTATTAATGGTTTTTCTGTGCATTTTATTTTGTGCAGGAACAGAACTTGCCGCACAGGGAAAGGAAAAACTGGCTATTTTGCCCTTTACAGGTGAACTTACGGAAACTGAACGTGATGCAATAGCTGAAATATTTTCCTACAGTAAGGATTTGGCAAATGTTTTTGCGCTTATTCCCCGGACAGGAATTTCCCAAGCAATAAGAAACGAACGGAATTTCCAGATGTCATCAGGTATGACTAATCCTGACACTATTGCCGCATTGGGAAAGGAACTGGGCGCTCAATATGTCGTTTCTGGCACAGTCAGCAAATTGGGTGAACAAAATCTTTTGATAATCTCGATAATCAAAATTGATGACTTGCGTCAGATTACAGGTGATATACAGACTTACACCAGAATAGAAGAAATACAGGATACATTACCAGAAATGGCACAAACTATTGTCAATTCAACAAGAAACATACCCGTAAATTTACCCAAGCTGGCAATCCTACCGGTTGAGATACCGGCAAATGTTGAAAAAAGCGCTGCGGATACCTTGGCACAGATTCTTTCTATTGATATTATAAGGTCCGGAAAGTATGCAGTGTATCCCCGCACTTCCAGTCTGGAGCAGGTAACTGCTGAATATAAAGAACAACAGAGTAAAAATATTGACAGCCAAAGCCGTGTTGACATAGGACAAGGAGACAATCCCCGGCTTGTATTACAAGTAGCAGCACGGAGCCTCGGCAGCAACACGATGTTCAATGCATCAATCATTGATGTGGAAACAAATATACAAGAAGCTGGTGATTCTGTAAATTATGAATCACTCAGTGACGGAATTAATTCTATGAAAGAACTCACTGTAAAATTAACTGGTATTTCCGAAGATTTTGATATACAAAAACAACAAGCCCTCGCACAACAGGATGCCTCTGAACGACAACAGCAAAGGCAAATTGAAGAAGCAGAATTATCTGCACAACAAGATTCGATTATGAATAAACGATTTTTTATTGCTCCGATAATTGGTGGTAGTAGCGGTTTTTGGGAATATAACCCAGATTTGGCACCAAGCAATTTTATGATAGGAGGACAATTTCAGTTTCAGTTTACTAAGTATTTGGCGCTAGAATGGGACTTAGCCGTAGGCTATGGTGAATCTACAACTTCTGTCCATACGAGTGACGGCTATAACGAGAAATGGCAAATGGAAACCAGTGGTTCCTTTGCAATCATGTCTCCAATTATGCTTAATGCCACTTTTTTATTGGGGTCCTTTTACATCAGTGCGGGCGCTGGTTTTGGTGTGTTTTGGAACATGGGTGATTTAATGGCGGGGGGTGTTTTTAATGCTACTGGAATGTTAGCTCTGGGGTTAGGAACGCAGGTTACAATTGGTTACCAACTAGGGCCAGGAATTCTGTTTGCACAGTTTATTGTCAATACAGGATTTGATAGTCCTGAAATTGGAGGTGGAACTATGTTTATAGGCCAATTAGGGTATAAATTTGGTTTTGGGGATAGAGAGTAAAATGGTAAATACCCCGTCTCGACGTGGGAATGCCCCATTATTTGGGCCGTTGTCCATAAGGCCAAACGCCGTGGCTACACAGCATTGGCAGAGAACATACGAAAAGAGTTTATGCGATAAAAATGGGACTACATTGCAGCTCTCTCTGCATTGGCAAACCAGTAAGACTATACTTTGAGCCACGAACATCACAAACGGGTTTCGACCCTTCGACAGGCTCAGGGACAGCAAGCTCAACCCCCAGTTCGTGCTGTCTGTGTTGTTCGTGGCTCTTACATGTCTTCCAAGCCAAGGCCCTTATAGCTAAAAGTATAGCCGGGTAGCTCTGCTTTGATTAGCTCTGCCTTGTTCTTCAGTTCGGAAAGGTCAATCTTTTTCTTTTGCCTTTTTACCTCATACACAGTAGCTTTGTGTTTTAGTTCGTCATAGGTGAGTATGTCTATTTCGTTTTTGCCTTTTCTGTCCCACCATCTGCCAAGTTTGGTCCAGCCGCCTTCTTCGGCAATTTTCTGCCTGAAATAATTTTCCAAAACAAGTCCGGTGTAGCTTGTATAATCCTGCATGACAATATCGTATAGTTTATCAAATTGCTTTGTTTCTACAAGGTCGGGGTTTCTTTCGATATAACGAAAATAAAAACGAAAGTAATTATCGTTTATAAGCCAGCGCGAATTTCTGCTTCCTGGTTTAGAAAAGAGTGGTTTGTTCCGCCTTATAAGAGAGTATTCTGTTTCAAGATTGGCAATATAACTGCCGGTATTGTATCCGAGCACAGAATCTATTTCCGATTGTGTGGTCATCCCGCGGGCAATCAGTTGAAGTATAGAAAAGTATTCACCATAATTTTTCCCGAACTCAGATACAAGCAATTCCTTGCCATCGGTAATAAATTTTGAGTTTTCCGATAAGGCATAGCGTAGCATTTTGGTTTTTGTCCAGGCCTTTGAATCGAGCAGGAGTCCTATATAATAGGGAACGCCGCCTGTAAGCATATAGAGGCAGAGAAGGTCTTCGTTTGTATATTTTGGGTTATAATCTTTCAGGATTTGCTTGATAACCGATATGTCAAAGGGACCGATATGAAATCTGGCTGCCGTCCTGCCCATAAGCGGCTCGTGCTGCCCGCTGAAAATTCGTATCATAAGCGAGTAGATAGAACCGCAGGCAATGATGTAAGGGCGTTTCTTGAACATATTTTCATCCCAAAGATTTTGTATGTGGCTGAATATTGCCGGATTAACCCAGGACAGGTCCTGAAATTCATCAATAATGAGGATAAAAGGTTTTTCCTGGCTTGCTTTGATAAGTTCATCGAATAAATCCCTGAAATGAGCGATGTGTCCATAGAACCTTACTCCCAGCACATCTTCTGCCTTTTTTTGAAAGCGTTCACACAAAACAGCTTCGCTGTCTCTTGTAACCAGAAGATACAAAACCCTGCGGCCCTTGAATGCCTGCAGGAGGAGGGCAGTTTTGCCAAAACGCCTTCTTCCGAACATTAAAACAAAACGCCCCTGTTCAAATGGTTCAGGAGATAAGCCGTTCAGGGCTTCAGTCTCGGCCTTACGATCATAAAATTTCATAAAATCTCCTCGTATTTAATTTAACGGCCATTAAGTTAATATATCTTAAATTAATGGCCGTTAAATTACTTTCTATAAGACAGTATACACCCGGAACAAAAATTTGTCAAGGGCAGAAAAATATTTTTTATAAAAATATTTTCTCTTTACTCTACATTCCGTAGTTGTTCACGAATGTTTTCCAAGGCGTCTTTTAGGGAGACTACGGCGCGGCTGGTGTCCATATCGGGGGTTTTTGAGCCGATGGTGTTGACTTCCCGGTTTATTTCCTGGCAGAGGAAGTCGAGTTTTTTACCGGGGCTGGGGTTCCTCAGCGTTTCGGCACGGAATTCATCCAGGTGGGATTGCAGCCGGGAAAGTTCTTCGGCAATGCTGTATTTGACCAGCAGCACGGCAAGTTCCTGATAGATAATCAGTTCTTCTGCACTTGTTGCAGGGCCGGTAATACCTTTTTTCATTTCGTTGTATCGTTGAAGGAAGTGTTCTTTTGTTTCAAAGTCGATAAGCGACTGCCTTTTTTTAATGTCTTCAACCTGCGATTCAATTTCGCCGAGATGCTCGAGAATATTTGCCTCGGTATGCTTGCCTTCGCGCTGCCGTTCTTCGGCAAAGGCTTCCAGTGTATTGTTTAAAAGAGCACGCATCTCCAAAATTAAATCTTCGGAAACTCTTGCGTCAACATTTCTTTCAACAACCCCATCAAGGTTTGATAGGGTTACAAGGTCCGGCTTTTCGCTAATACCTGCTTCTTTTGCAATATCGAGCCAGGCCTTCCAGGCATTTTTATTGAGGGTCAAAAGAACCGGAGTATCTTTTTGCTTTAATTTTACATTAACATCGACCTTGCCCCTTTTGCAGTAGCGAACAACAGCAGTGCGCACATTGTTTTCGAATGCATTTAAAAGAGGCGGCAAAAATACAGAAATATCCAAATACCTGCTATTGTAACTTTTTACTTCGATAGCAGCATCATAGGTATCTGTGTGTTTTTCCCTAAAAGCATAGCCTGTCATACTGGTCATAATGAACCTCCTTGTTGTAATTTTTGTATAAGCGCTTTACCCAACTGCCAATTATCCCCTGCGCCCATGGTAATGAATACATCTCCTGTGTGTAGTGTTTGTAACAAGGGCTGAAGTGCTTCATGGTAATCATCATAGTAGTAAATCTGTTCTTTTAAACCGGGACGGGCAAGCTTCTTTGCCTGCTCATATAAGGTCCTGCCTGAAATCGCTGTATCATCATGCCGTGCCGATGCATAAATCTTATGGAGAAAAAGCACATCGGCAGAATCAAAACACTGTGCAAAATCATCAAGCAATGCCGCAGTGCGCGAAGAAGTGTGCGACATAAACGATACAATAATACGCCGCCCCGGATAAAAAGCCCGATAGCCCGCAAGCGTCGTCCTTATAGCTGTCGGATGATGCCCATAATCATCAATAAATAAAATACCCTTATACTCACCCAATAACTCTGAGCGCCGTTTACTGCCACGAAAATCTTCCAGAGCTTGTTGGATAAGTGCAATTTGTGGGGGCGAATAGTTATTCGCCTTTACAAATTGTTCGCGTGGTTGGCGTGGTTCGCGGTTTATCAACTCTGATGCCAGCGCCAGCGCCGCCGTAGCATTCAAGGCCGTGTGCCTCCCCGGAATACACATCTTCAGTTGGCAATCCCCAAAGGCCGCTACAGTCCAGACTATTCGTTCATTCTCTACCTTAAACGAAGTGATTTTATAATCGCCTTCAGCGGTCCAGCCATAGGGCAGTGTTTGTATGTCGGGCCTATCTTTCAGGGCCTTATGCACGGTGTCTACAGCACCTGCGTCATCGGCACAGTAAATAAGGCTGCCGTTTTTTGGCAGTTTATGTATGTATTCGATAAAAGCCTTTTGTATATCTGCAAAACCAGGGTAGTAATCCTGATGATCACTTTCCACGCTGGTAAGAATAATGCGGCTGGGATGGAAGTCAAGAAAATGCCGCCGGTATTCGCAGGTTTCTGCAACAAAATACTTTGGATTATCACCTATAGAAAGAGTGCTGCGTGGAGATGCAATCATCTCCCCCCCCTTTGGCCAATTTACTGCTGAGCCCACAAGAATGCGTGCCGGCACCTGCAATGCCTGCAAGACAGTGCCGCAAAGGGCTGTGGTAGTAGTTTTACCATGCACGCCGCAGATGCCGGTAGAATCATAACGGCCGGAGAAGTCGCCTAAGGCTTCCGGGTAGAGCTTGAGTGCTATACCTTGCCGCCTTGCCTCTGCAAGCTCGGGATTCGTGTCCGGGCTGTAGGCGGCAGAATAAATCACCTCGTCGAGCGGGCCATTTTTATCAATTTCTTCTATTATATTAGCCGCATTAAAGCCTTCATGGTAGGGAATCTTTAGTTCATGCAAAATATCATCAGTGTAAAACTTTTCGCTTGTATCCGCGCCGCCAAGCAGAGCCCCCTCGTGTTGCAAGAGCTCGGCCAGAGCAGCCATTCCCGTGCCCTTAATGCCCACCATGTAGATGTGTTTATTCATATTCCTATTATAACACAGTTTCTGAATTTTTGCAAGATTAGTCTGAAAGATGGCAGGGCAAAATCATTTAAAAATTTACAACCACGAATGGACACAAATCGGCTTCGCCGACACGAATAATCTATGATTTGTATTTAAAATTCGTGTCCGCGAAGCGGTTTCGTGTTATTC
>JAISIL010000095.1 GCA_031262035.1 Spirochaetaceae bacterium
ATGTTGCACCTGCAAAGAAAGTGCAGATTAAGATAAAAGAAGTGCGTAATGCCGATACCAATGCGCAGATTGTCGCACAGAATATTGCAAGACAATTGGTTGCACGTGGTTCATTCCGCCGTGTTATGAAAACAGCCATTTCCAATGCAATCAAAAAGGGAAATGCACAAGGGATTAAAGTCAGGCTTTCCGGACGTCTTGGTGGCGCTGAAATGTCTAGAACCGAAGAGGCCAAGGAAGGGCGTATCCCCCTGCATACCCTGCGGGCGGACATAGATTATGGTTTTGCCGAAGCCCATACAACCTTTGGTTCGATTGGCTGCAAGGTCTGGATATACAACGGTATGAAATATGGGAAAGAACAAAAAGAAGATGCCGGTGCATTAGTCAGGCGTCGCAGAGACCATGGTGAAGACCGTGATAACAGAGAAAGAGGAGACAGGAGTTAATCATGCTTAGTCCGAAAAGAGTGCGCCGACGGAAGGTTCAGCGCGGAAATATGCCAGGAAATGCAACACGAGGTAACACTGTTTGTTTTGGTGAATACGGTTTGGTTGCATTGGAAAGAATGTGGATTACGAACCGGCAAATCGAGGCAGCTCGTATTGCAATGAACAGACATGTGAAACGCGGTGGAAAGCTCTGGATTCGAATTTTCCCCGATAAACCGTATTCAAAGAAACCTGCTGAAACACGCATGGGTAAAGGAAAGGGTGCACCTGAATATTGGGTAGCTGTTGTAAAACCGGGAACGGTAATGTTTGAATTGGGTGGTATTAGCAAGGAATTGGCTACAGGCGCTATGGAGCTTGCATCTGCTAAATTACCAATCAAAACAAAGATTGTAGCCCGTGCAGATTTTGAGTTAGGTTGATAGGAAAGAGGTTGTATATATGAAGAATTCGTTTAGAAATTTATCGTTTGCTGAATTAAAGGCAAAACGAGACGAATTAAACAGGAAATACATGGAACTGAGGTTTCAGATGGTGATTGGACATGTGGATAATCCTTTACAAAAAAGGGTTATGAGGCGCCAAATTGCAAGGCTCAATACTCTTATTGCAGAACATGGGCTTGGCATTGAACGCAAAACAGTGGCGGAGAAAAAATAATGGAAGCAGTGAAGAGCAAGAAAAGAGAGTTTGTAGGTATTGTCAAGAGTGATAAAATGGATAAAACCATTGTAGTTACTGTTCAAACTACAACTTTGCATCCTCTGTATAAAAAATATGTTCGTCGCAGCAAGAAATTGAAGGCGCATGATGAGGCCAATGAGGCAAAGATTGGCGACACAGTTCGAGTAATTGAATGTCGGCCTATCAGCAAAGAAAAGCACTGGAAATTAGTTGAGATTATGGAGAGAGCAAAATGATTCAGGTAGAAACATTTCTGAATGTTGCCGATAACTCAGGTGCAAAATTAGCCCAGTGCATTAAGGTGCTGGGCGGTTCAAAGCGAAAATATGCATCGATTGGCGATATTGTAGTAGTTGCAATAAAAGATGCATTGCCTACTTCTACCATTAAAAAGGGAACGGTAGAGCGTGCGGTGATTGTTCGTGTGCACAAAGAATACCGCAGGCCGGATGGCACATACATTCGTTTTGACGATAATGCCTGTGTTATTATTGATGGGGCAATGAACCCTAAGGGAAAGCGTATTTTCGGGCCGGTTGCCCGTGAATTAAGGGAGAAAGACTTTATGAAGATTGTTTCCCTTGCGCCGGAGGTTTTATAATGGCAGAAACAAAGCAGCATAAATTTAAGATTAAGAAAGAAGATACGGTCCAAATTATCACCGGCAAGGATAAGGGAAAACGAGGCCGTATATTAAAGATTATGCGGGACAAAGATAGGGTTGTCGTTGAAGGCGCAAATTTGGTAAAGAAGGCCCAGAAACGAAGAAACCAGAATGATAGAGGTGGTATTGTCGAAGTTGAAGCCCCTATTCATAGTTCTAATGTAATGATTGTCTGTAAAAAATGTGGGCCAACAAGGGTTGGTTACAAGATTGAAGGAGACAAGAAAATTCGTGTTTGTCGTAAATGCGGGGAGGCCTTATAATGAGTGAAAAAAAAGAAAAAGCCGCTCCGGTGAAGGTAATGGAACCTCGCTTGAAAAAACAATACCGCGAGAAATTTGCTGCTGAACTGTTTAAGGATTTTGCTTATACTTCAACGATGCAGACGCCAAAACTTGAAAAAATAGTGGTGAGTATGGGTGTTGGCGAGGCGCTGACAAACAAAAAACTCCTTGATGCAGCCATTACCGACCTGACCCAGATTACCGGTCAGCATGCGGTAAAAACAAAGGCACGAAAGAGTATTGCAAACTTTAAGATCAGGGAAGGCCAGGAAATTGGTTGTAAAGTAACTCTTCGTGGCGCTATGATGTATGAATTCCTGGACAGGCTGGTCAATGTGGCTTTGCCTCGTGTTAAGGACTTCCGTGGAGTTAATCAGAATGCATTTGATGGACATGGTAATTATGCACTTGGTATTACCGAGCAGATTATCTTTCCGGAAATTGATTTTGATAAAATTGAACGGGTTGCCGGTTTAAACATTGTTATTTGCACAAGCGCAAAAACAGACGCAGAAGCAAAAGCATTGTTAAGCAAATTTGGCATGCCGTTCAGGAAATAGGACAGGAGATTGTATGGCAAGAAAAGCAATGATAATTAAAGCCTTGCGGAAGCCTAAATATTCAACAAGAAAGGTCAATCGTTGTAGAATTTGTGGAAGGCCGAGAGGCTATTTGCGCAAGTATGAAATGTGTCGTCTTTGCTTTCGTAAGCTTGCGAGCGAGGGATTAATCCCTGGCGTAACTAAATCGAGTTGGTAGTAGATGAAATATCTACATGTAGGAGAATAGAATGAGCGTTTCTGATCCCATTGCGGACATGCTAACCAAAATCCGGAATGCCGGAATGGCAAAGCACGAAAAGGTTGATATTCCAGCTTCGAATATCAAACTGGAAATTATCAAGATTTTAAAGACCGAAGGGTATATCAAAAACTTCAAGAGAATGCCTGTTGACGGAAAGGATACTATCAGAATACTCTTGAGGTATGATGATATTACAGCGCCCGTTATTCATGGCATAGAAAAAGTGTCAAAACCCGGACGGCGCGTCTACCTTGGGTATAAAAATATGCCAAGGGTATATAACGGATACGGAACCATGATTGTGTCTACTTCGATTGGCGTTACTACAGGCAGGAAGGCTGTCGAACGGAAGGTAGGCGGTGAAGTTATCTGTAAGGTTTGGTGAGGTGAAGGTATGTCGCGAATAGGAAATATTCCTGTTAAGGTTCCTCAAGGTGTTAAAGTATCGTTTGACGACCTTGTGATGCATGTTGAAGGGCCTAAAGGAAAGTTAAGCCAAGGGTATCACGGTGTTATTAGCTTTACACAAGAGGCTGATGCAATTCTTGTAGGCCGTGCAAACGAAGAGAAGCAGACGAAGTCTTATCATGGGCTTTACCGGAATCTTCTCAATAATATGGTAGTTGGTGTCAGCACAGGTTGGACAAAGAACCTTTTAATTACCGGTGTTGGTTATCGTGCAGAAGTTCAGGGTAATATTTTGGTTTTGAGTCTTGGTTTTTCCAGTGATATTTATATGGGAATTCCGGATGACATTAAGGTCGCAGTTGAAGCAAATACCAAAATTACCGTAACGGGTATTGATAAACAACGGGTAGGTGAGTTTTCTGCACAGGTGCGCAAATTGAGGCCTCCTGAGCCCTATAAGGGTAAGGGAATTCGCTATGAAGATGAACATATCCGCCGAAAGGTCGGTAAGTCGGGCGTTAAATAAGGCCTAAGGAAGAAGAAGGGTAGATATATGATTCGGAAGATGTTGGAAAAAGATAGAAAACGGGCAAAACGGAAGGTTCATATTAGGAAAACGATTTCCGGAACTGCCGAAAGGCCAAGAATGTCTGTTTTCAGAAGCAACAAGTCGCTTTCTATTCAGGTTATTGATGACACAAAGGGGAATACTCTTTGTTCAGCATCAACACTGGAAAAAGATTTGCGAAATATAAAGAAGAATATCGAAGGAGCCGGTCAATTGGGCGAAATTATGGGCAAGCGGCTTTTGGAAAAGAATATAAAGACTGTGGTATTTGACCGAAATGGTTATTTATATCATGGTGTTGTAAAAGCTATGGCGGACGGAGCCAGAAAATCCGGCTTGGTGTTGTAGGGGGAAGAATGGACAGTTCAGAAATGAATGAAAAAGAAGAGATTCGGACAGAGGTTCCTGTCGAAGAAAATACTCAGGTAGAAACACAGCAGGAAGAGGCTTCCGGTCAGGAAGGCCGTGGACGCGATGGCAGGCATGAAGGCCGTGGCGACAGACGCGGTGGGAGAGGCCGTGGCGATAGGCGGAATCGTGACCGAAACCGGGACGGTGAAGGCTCTGAAAAGGAATTTGTTGAGAAATTGGTTAAGCTCAATAGAACTGCCAAGGTTGTAAAGGGTGGCCGTCGTTTCTCTTTTTCGGCTCTGGTTGTTGTTGGTGACCGAAAAGGCCGTGTTGGCTATGGTTTTGGTAAGGCGAACGATGTTTCTGAAGCAATTAAAAAGAGCACCGAAAGGGCAAAAAGGAATTTGATTCAGCTTCCGGTAAAAAACGGCACTATTCCCCATGAAGTTATTGGAAAATTCAAGGCTTCCAGGGTTTTGTTAAAGCCGGCTTGTTCAGGAACAGGAATTATTGCAGGCGGTCCGGTGCGGGCTATAATGGAAGCAGGCGGTATAACTGATGTGTTGTCAAAATCAATTGGAGCATCCAGCCAATACAATGTGGTAAAGGCTGCTTTTAATTGTATTGAAAAGATGCTAAATGCAAAAAGCGTAGCGAAAAACCGTGGAAAGGTAATTTCCAATATGTGGGGTTAATTATGGCGAAGATAAAGGTGAAACTTGTTCGCAGTACAATAGCTTGTTTGCCCAAACAAAGAGCAACGGTTCGTGCTTTGGGTTTACGAAAAATCAGTTCTGAGAGGGTTCACGATGATAATCCGGTAATCCGTGGGATGATTCGTGTTGTTGAGCATCTGGTTAAAGTAGAAGAGGCGAAGTAATGCAGGATTTTAATTTGCATGCTCCATCTGGAGCTAATAAAAAGAAAAGAATTGTAGGACGCGGGCAAGGCTCAGGGCGTGGAACAACGGCAGGTAAGGGCAACAAGGGGCAGCAATCCCGTTCCGGTGGAAAAACCTATATTGGTTTTGAAGGCGGTCAGATGCCTCTTTACCGGAGGCTTGCGCACCGGGGTTTTTCCAATTATCCCTTCAAAAAAGAATGGGAAGTAGTGAATCTGGCTGAAATAGAAAAGAAGTTTCAAGCCGGTGAAACGGTTAGTGTCGAAAATCTGGTGAAAAAAGGTCTTATAAAAGGAAAGGCAAATGTAAAAATTCTTGGCGATGGCGACTTGACAAAGAATCTTGCCTTTGAAGTTACTGCTATGTCTGCTTCAGCTAAGGAAAAAATAACCAAAGCTGGTGGAAGTATTAAGGAATAAAAGATGGCTAATGCGTTTGTAGGTGTATTCAGAGTAAAAGAACTCCGGGAAAGAATCCTTTTTACGCTTGTTATGCTGGTAATATTCAGGCTGGGAGCAGTGCTTCCTATTCCTGGCGTAAATGTGCAGGAATTAAATGCCTATTTTCTTTCTCAGCAGAATTCAGGTAATGCGATAATTGATTATCTGGACTTTTTTGCAGGCGGTGCTTTCTCAAATTTCTCGGTTTTCATGCTGGGAATTATGCCATACATCTCTATGTCAATCATTATGCAGGTTCTTATTCTTATCTTTCCTTCTTTGAAGAAGATTTCACAGGAAGAAGGCGGTAAAAAAAGAATACAGATGTATCAGCGTGTGGGAACTGTGGTGGTTTGTATCATACAGTCCTTTGCAGTTACCCAGTATGCACAGGCTATTTCACGGAGTGTTGAGAACCTTCTGAGTATATCAATTGTTCCATTCACTTTGCTGGCTATATTGACAGTTACAACGGGGACAATGTTCCTTATGTGGATCGGTGAGCAAATTACCAAACGGGGTATCGGTAACGGTATTAGCCTGTTGATTTTTGCCGGTATTGTGGCACGGCTTCCCGATGCTGTTTGGGAACTGATTGGCAGGGTTCGTTCCGGCGACCTTAATCTGGTGTTTGTTATTGTAGCTTTGGTGATGTTTGTTGTTGTTGTAGCTTTGGTTGTGTATGAACAACAGGGGCAGCGGAAAATTCCCGTGCACTATGCAAAGAGGGTTGTGGGCAGACGCATGTATGGTGCGCAGAGTACCTATATTCCCTTTAAGATTAATCCTTCGGGGGTTATTCCGGTTATTTTTGCTTCGTCAATTTTGACCTTCCCCCTGCAGATTGCCACAACTTTTGGTGCTAATTGGCCTTGGTTGGCTGCTGTTTCAAGGGCGCTGAATCCGCAGGGTGTGTTATATAATGTGTTGTATGTGTTATTCATCATATTCTTTGCGTATTTTTATACACAAATTACATTGAATCCGATTGAAATTGCAAAGAATATACGGGAAAATGGTGGTTCTATTCCGGGAATTAGAACGGAACAAATCGAGAAGTATCTTACAAAGATTTTGAACAGGATTGTGTTGCCCGGTTCTTTGTATCTGGCTGTGATTGCGGTGCTTCCTTCTATTATACAGGAGTTCTTCAACTTT
The DNA here is from genome assembly GCA_031262035.1 of Spirochaetaceae bacterium. Lineage (GTDB taxonomy): Bacteria > Spirochaetota > Spirochaetia > Treponematales > Breznakiellaceae > JAISIL01. The sequence goes on from JAISIL010000095.1 coordinate 6,715, forward strand.
CCGGCATCAATCTCGTATTTGATGGGAGGTACTTCGCTGTTAATCCTGGTAGGTGTTGATTTGGATACAATGAGTCAGATTGAGGCTCTGTTAAAAATGCACCATCATGATGGTTTAACACGAAAAGGCCACTTGAGGGGACGGAATCTGTAATTTTTTTTAAAACTCGCTTGACCAAAAACGGGTTTTTTAGTATATTAAATAAGGTGCGGTAGAACCGCACGCGAGAGGAGTTAATAGGGATGAAAGTCCGAACTAGTGTAAAACCGATTTGCGATAAATGCAAGGTTATCAAACGGAATGGGATTGTCCGCATTGTGTGTGAAAACCCCAAGCATAAGCAAAAGCAGGGTTAGGAGAGAGTATGGCTCGTATTTCAGGTGTTGACCTTCCGAACAAGCATGTCAATATTGCTTTGACCTATATTTTTGGGATAGGCCGTTCAAGTGCGGATGAGATTTGTGAGAAGGCTAAAATTGATCCGATGCGCTTAATCAATGATTTATCGCAGGAAGAACTCAATTCGCTCAGACAGCTCATTGATAATGATTATAAAGTTGAAGGCCGCTTGCGAACTGAGATAGCCTTAAATATCAAGAGGCTTATGGATATTGGTTGTTATAGAGGCTTAAGGCATAGGAAGGGCTTGCCTTTACGGGGACAAAGGACACGAACCAATGCGCGTACACGCAAAGGTAAGAAGAAGACTGTCGCCGGGAAGAAGAAATAGGGAGTAGGAGAGTATAATGGCAGGTAATGCAAAAAAGACCAAACGAAAGGAAAAGAAGTCCGTATATGAAGGCAATGTTTATATACAGGCGACTTTTAACAATACAATTGTGACAATTACAGATTTAATGGGTAATACCATTTCCTGGGCAAGTTCCGGGCAGTTACAGTTCCGGGGAGCCAAAAAGTCTACGCCTTTTGCTGCACAGTCAGTTACTGAGACTGCTGCCCAGAAGGCAATGCAGGTTGGTTTGCGGGAAGTGCATGTCTTTGTGAAGGGTCCCGGAATGGGGCGTGAGTCTGCAGTGCGTCAACTTGGGGCGCTTGGAATAAAAGTTCGTTCTATTAATGATGTTACGCCTATTCCGCATAATGGTTGCAGGCCGCGGAAGACACGAAGGATGTAAGGGAAGGAAGGTAAGAGATGGCAAGATATACAGGCCCGGTTTGCAGATTGTGCAGGGTTGAACAACAGAAATTAATGCTCAAAGGTGCAAAGTGCAGTAGTGATAAGTGTCCTATCAATAGAAAGAGGCTTGCGCCGGGAAAAGACCCGAAAGGTCGGCAGGGGAAGCGTTCGGACTATGGAATGCAGTTGCGCGAAAAGCAGAAGCTAAAGAGAATATATGGTATGCAGGAGAAGCAATTCAGTTTGTTCTTTGAAAGGGCGCTTCGCATGCCTGGTATTACTGGCGAAAATCTTTTTGTGTTGCTTGAAAGAAGACTGGATAATATTGTCTATCGGCTTCGGTTCGCAACAAGCAGGAGTCAGGCAAGACAGTTGGTTTTGCATGGGCATATTAGAATAAATGGTAAGAAGGTAAATATTCCTTCGTATCTGGTAAAACCTGGTGATGAGATTTCTGTAAAAGAAACAAGTCAGAAGATGCCGGTTATTAAAGATGCACTGAAAGAATATGGTAGATCGGGTGTAATGCCTTGGTTCGAACTTGATCCGGATACTATGAAGGGAAAGTTCCTTGCTGTTCCGCGAAGAAGCGATATTACAGATTTGGTGGACATAAAAGAACAGATGATTGTAGAGTTGTATTCTAAGTAAAGAATATAAACATTGAGGAGTGTTCATGGCTCGTAAGAACTTATTAAAAGGGTTTAAGAGACCCAAGAATATTGTATTTGAACATGGCGAAATACGGCAGAATTATGGCAAATTCATTGGAGCGCCATTTGAACCGGGTTTTGGTGTGACGATTGGGAATACCTTGCGTCGTGTTCTCTTGAAATCAATACAAGGTTATGCAATTTGTGCGATACGGATTAATACTTATGACTCAGAAGGTGTTGCGCATAATGTTGCCAGCGAGTTTGAAAATATACCTAATGTAAGCGAAGATACTCTTGAAATTATCAATAGCATGAAGCAGATTCGGCTGAAGTTACCGGAAGATGTTGAGCAGTATACGGTAATGTATGAATGGACCGGGAAGCGTGAGGTGATGAGTGAAGATTTTGCCAAAGAAGGCGAAGTTGAAATTATGAACCCCGGCCTGAAAATTATGACCCTGATGGATAATGCCAAGGTTGATTTTGAAGTTCAGTATGAGATGGGAAGAGGGTATCTTCCTGCCGAAATGAACGAAGATAACATTGATGTTATTGGCACTATTCCGATTGATGCAATATTCACGCCGGTGAAGCGGGTAAAGTATTCAGTTGAACCTACACGGGTTGGTCAGCGGAATGACTATGATAAGCTGATTATGGAAATAGAAACCGACGGCACGATTCGTCCGGATGATGCACTTGCAGAGGCGGCAAAGATAACTAAGGAACACCTTTCTGTTTTTATCAACTTTGATGAAAGCGAATTGGGTTATGACGAGGATTTTGAAGATGGTGACGAAAGAATGCGGCAGCTTTTGAACACACCCGTTGAGGAGCTTGAGTTATCGGTTCGTTCGGCAAATTGTTTACGAAATGCAAATATTAAGACAATTGGTGAATTGGTGAAGAAAAGCGAAGAGGATATTAAGCAGACAAGGAACTTTGGAAGCAAATCTTTGCAGGAAATTAAAGATAAACTACAGGAATGGAATTTATCTTTAGGTTCAACCGAGGCAAGGCCAATTGCCGATTCTGAAGATGAGAAGGAATAAGAAAGATGAAGCACAGAAGAGGGTTTAACCCCCTTGACAGAAGCGCAGCGGAAAGAAAAGCGCTGAAACGCAGTATGGTAACCTCTCTTTTTAAACATGAGAGAATTAAGACAACAAAGGCAAAGGCTCTTGAAATTAGAAGAGCTGCAGAAAAACTGATAACAAGGGCAAAGGTCGATTCTGTGCATAATCGCCGTATCGCATCGGCCCGTTTGTTTGATGAAGGGATTGTTGCCAAGTTGTTTACCGATATTGGCCCCCGGATGAAGGAAAGGGCAGGCGGTTATACGAGGATTCTGAAGCTTGGTCCTCGGCAGGGTGATGCGGCCGAGATTGTTCTGCTTGAATTGGTTGATTATCAATTGAAGACTGAGGATGATAAAAAAGCCAAGAAGGACAAGAAAGCCAAGGCTGATGATACAAAGAAAGCTGTTGCAAAGCCTGAAAAGAAGCATGAGAAAGAAGGCGTGAAAAAGGGTGCAGTGAAAAAGGCAGCAGCAACAAGAACAATCAAGCGGGTTGCACCGCAAGAAGGCTAAGGAGAGGATTTTATGGGAAAATCACATAGAGGAAAACCTTTACGGGAACTGGTGTTAAAGGGCCGGGGTGTATGTCCTGTTTGCAAAAGAGACGGAATGAAGTTGCTCTATGAAATTGAGGCTGGCGAACAGAAGGTAAAGGTCTGTAAGAATTGTGCCGCTGCAATTAAACACGGCAAAAAGTCTGTCGCTGCTTAATTTTTACTTACGATATTATACGACATTTTTATTTACGAATTATACCACAGTGGTAGAAAATAGGTTTTACATTTCTTTTGAAATGAGCCTGTGATGTCAGTTTGGCGTTTCTGCTTCTGTGGTTATTTTTTTGTTTCCAAGAATTACCCTTTCTTGTCCTGAATAATCTTTGTATATTTTTATGTCCTGGAAGCCATGGGTTTTTAGCATGGCATTTATGTTCTGCATTTGTTCCGGGGATGCTTCGAGGAGAAGGCAGCCGGGGTGGCTCAGGTGGGAGGGGGCTTGGGTGATGATGCTTTGGATGAGGATAAGACCATTTGGGCCGCCGTTGAGGGCAAGGGATGGTTCTTTTTGGACTTCGGCCTGGAGATGGGGTATTTCTGATGCAGGTATATAGGGTGCATTTGCGGTGATGAGGTTGAAACTTGCAGGCAGGAGATGGCTCTTATTTGTATGTGTGCCTGTAGAAAGGGGTGTTTTACGAAATGTCCCTACGGATAATGCATCAAATAAATTGCCTTGTAAGAATGTAATATCATTGTCTTTTGGGAGGAGCGTTTTTGCGTTGTCTTTTGCTACAGCTAGTGCTGCAGGTGATACATCGGAAGCATAGACATCAAGGTTTATTCCCTGCCTTATGCTTTCGGCCTTTAGTGCAATGGCTACTGCACCTGAACCGGTGCATAAATCTAACACTCTCTGCGGTTCTGCGGTTCCGCGTGAGTTTGTGTTGTTCGTGGCTAAAATATTTAAGGCTGCTTCTACCAGCACCTCGGTGTCGGGGCGGGGGATGAGGACATCGGGTGTGACACGGAATTGCAGGCCGTAGAAGTCTTTTGTGCCGATGAGGTAGGCGACAGGCACATGACCAAGGCGGCCTTCAATGAGGGCCTTGTAAGCAGCTTCCTGGGAAGGGGCGAGTTCGTTTGTGTCTATGAGGAAAAGGCTACTGCGACTGACCTGCAGGACATGGGACATAAGTAAGGAGGCATCCAATTGGGCATTGTCCATGCCGGCATTGCGAAGGAGGCTTGCGGCTGATTGTATGGCTTGATGTATGGTCATTTAAGTATCCCCCACCCAGTCTCCCCCAGAGGGGGAGGAGTAAATTCCGCCCCTACAATCATGCTGATTGTAACTTTTCTTCGCGGGCGGATAATTTTAGGGCGTCTAGTAGTTTGGCAAGGTCGCCGTTCATTATGACATCAAGATTGTAGTTTTCATTGATTCGATGGTCGGTGACTCGGTTCTGGGGGTAGTTGTAGGTGCGAATCCGTTCACTTCTGTCGCCTGTTCCTACCTGGCTCTTTCGTGCTTCACTTCTTTCGGCCTGCTTTTTTGATTCTTCCATTTCGAAAAGCCGGGAACGCAAAAGGCTCATTGCCTTTTCTTTATTGCGGAGTTGGCTTTTTTCTTCCTGCATGTGAATGACAATCCCTGAGGGAATATGGGTGAGCCGAACAGCACTATCTGTAGTGTTGACGCACTGGCCGCCGGGGCCGCCTGCACGCATCACTTCCCATTTACAATCTTCCTGCCTGATATGAATTTCAGTTTCTTCTATCTCGGGAAGTACAGCAACGGACACCGCCGAGGTATGAATTCGGCCTGAGCTTTCTGTAGCAGGAACCCGCTGGACGCGGTGAACGCCAGACTCGTATCGAAGATTCTCGTAGACATTTGAGCCGATGCCTGAACTGCCGCTAATCGAGAAAACAATCTCTTTGAAACCGCCAAGTTCTGTTTCGTTGGTGTTCATGATTTCGAATTTCCATCCCTTGGTTTCGGCAAAACGGGAATACATGCGGTAAAGATCGGAGGCAAAAAGGGCCGCTTCTTCGCCGCCGGTTCCGGCCCGGATTTCCATGATGATATTTTTTTCATCAAGAGGATCCTTGGGGATTAGCATGAATTTGAGTTTTTCTTCTGCCGCGGCAATTTTTTCTTCGAGGCCCTTGAGTTCTTCGCGGGCCAGTTCCTTCATTTCGGCATCATTTTCTGTTTGTAAAAGCTGCCTTGCTCCTGCTGCATCTTCTTCAAGTTTATCCAAAGCTGCTTTGGCCTCGCTGATTTCAGAGAGCGTTGAGTATTCCCGCATGGTATCGCGGTATTTTTTTGCATCGTGCACTAAATCCGGGTCTTGTATTAAAAGGGAAACTTCGGCGTATCGTGCAAGCATTGAATCTAATCTTTCGTTAGCCATATTTTTATTATAGAGTATCTTGAAAAAAAAGTATAGATGTGGTATACTAAATTACATGTCGGATTCATTTGATAATAATGATAGTGGGATAGAGACAGCAGAGTCCAATGCCGCTGAGAATACTGCAAAACCTGCGGGAAACCCCGTAAAAGGCATTCTCAATACACTAAAAAGCGCTCTTGGTGGTGTTTATGGGACGGTTGCGCCGAAAATTCAGGCTGCCGGTAAGGGAATTACTATCGGTATTCTTGTCATTGTTCTTCTTATCATTCTGGTTATTCTGGGCATCAATCTAGGAACGCGGGGGGCGGCTTTGCTCGCCGATAGGCGGGCTACGCAGGCTGAACAGAAGAGCGCCGCTACGCTTGGGATCGTTGCTCCGGAGGAAATATATCTGCCTGTCGAGCCTGATTCGGCGCCCGATCTTATCTATAGTCGCGAGCAGCGGGAAAAGTGGACTGCTGACGAGGTTCGTGAATACTGGGAGCGGCCGATGGATGATAGGTCCGGGGAGCCGGCAGACTTGTATGAAGATGAGATAAGTGCTACGGTAGACAGTATGATGGAGAAGATTCCCTAGTCAAGCATAGCGTACAGGGCGGGAGAGGAAAAGGGCAAATTTTCTAACTAACATATCAGAGCGTAGGGGGCACCGGATATTTTACCTTTTCACTAGATTCGAAGCTTCCCCGTCTGACCTTCTTGAACACTCCTCATAATTCGTTCAAAGGTAAAATATCCGGCGCCCCCACAAGATATGAGTAGTTATCTGCCCTTTTCCTCTCCCGCCCCTACCTCCTTATGCTGGAATTCAGTATTACAACGCTCAGCATGAAGCAGGGGGAGCAGGACAATCTTTTGTGAGGGCATTTGAAAGTTGCTGTCATAGCTTTGTCGGTAGGCAGAGTATCAAGACGCCGCCGCAGGCGGAACTTTCAACTAGCCCGAACAAAAGATTGTCCTGTCCCCCGTACGACAATGCTTGAATTTGTAATTACTAGATGGCTTGATTTCCCTATTGCATATTATTTTTGAAAAGATTATAATGTAAGTATGAGTAACATGCATTGGGCTGATGTAACAGCCGGGAAAATTATTCGTGAGCGGAGAGCTCTGGATGGCGGCGAAAAGGAGCTTTACACTTGTGCATCGGGGATTACACCTTCGGGAACAGTGCATATTGGCAACTTCCGCGAGATTATTTCTGTCGATTTGGTCGTGCGTGCCCTTCGTGATCTGGGCAAAAATGTGCGTTTTATCTATTCATGGGACGATTATGATGTGTTTCGTAAGGTGCCCCTCAATATGCCCCAGCCTGAGATGCTGACCAAGTATCTTCGCTTTCCGATAACGATGGTGCCCGATCCTTGGGGGCGCGATACGAGCTACGCGCGGCATCATGAGGTGGATATTGAGACGATGCTGCCGGTGATGGGGATTCATCCTGAGTTTTTGTATCAGGCTGACCGCTATAGGGACTGCTTTTATGCTGATTATATCAAGATTGCTCTGGAAAATAAGGATAAACTGAAGGATATTCTGAATTATTACCGTGATGACGAACATAAGATTCAAGGTGTTTGGTGGCCGGTTTCGGTTTTCTGCAGTGAATGTGAGAAGGATACCACAGAGATTGATGGTTGGGACGGTGATTGGGGGCTAAGCTATCACTGCACGAGCTGCGGAAAGAGTGAGACCGTTGATATTCGGCATGCACCCGGGGTAAAGTTGCCCTGGCGTGTTGACTGGCCGATGCGCTGGGCCCATGAGCACACCGATTTTGAACCTGCCGGAAAGGACCATCACAGCCAGGGGGGAAGTTTTGATACTTCGCGCCTTGTATCGAAGCAGATATATGACTGGGAAGCGCCGGTGACCTTCCGTTATGATTTTATCGGGATAAAGGGCAACGCCGGTAAGATGTCGAGTTCGTCGGGCCGGGTGATTACTATAGAAGATTTGCTTCGGGTGTATACGCCTGAGGTTTCCCGCTTCCTCTTTGCCGGGACGCGTCCGAACACGGAGTTTACTATCAGTTTTGACCTTGATGTTATCAAGATTTACGAAGATTATGACAGGACGGAACGGATTGCTCTGGGCCTTGTTGATGTGAAGAACGAAGATGAATATAAGTATGAAAGGCGTATTTGGGAGTTGTCGCAGCCCGATAGCGAAGATATTCGGGTGATTGACTCGCATGTGAAGGCGGGGAGGCCGCCGATACAGGTTCCTTTTAGGCATCTGTGTAATTTAATGCAGATTCATGATGGGGATATTGAGGCTACCTTAAAGCAGATTTGTGAATATACCTCGCATGGTGAACTTGAAAAATGGCGGGAGAATTATTTCCGAGCCCGCCTGGAGCGTGCCTGGTATTGGGTGAATGAATGTGCTCCTGAGGATTTTCAGTTCCGTTTGCGGAAAGAGAAGGCGGCGGAGATTGAGCCCTGTGTGATGGCTTTGAAGGAGCAGGTTATTGAGCATCTGGATGAATTTGCCGATGATAAGGCCTGTTCGACGGCTATTTATGCGGCGGCTGAAAGTGCGGGTGTTGACCCTAAGGCTCTTTTTAAGGCAGCCTACCAGGCGCTTATTGGGAAGGACCAAGGACCGAGGCTTGCAAACTTTTTACGGACAATCGGTAAAAAACGTCTGCTGGAATTATTATAGGACTTGGCTATTATGGAACTGCCTGCTTCCTTTGCGTCAAAAGAGGAGATTCTTGCTCATTTAAGCAGCCTGAAATTATATGAAAAAGACATTGCAGCCCTGAAACTGGACCTGGAAAAATGGCAGAAACGAGAAGCACTTGCCAGGGAGAAGGGGATTGCAGACCTTACCGAGGCGGCCGGGAAGCAGGTTGCCGAGATTCAGGCAAAACTAAGCGGCCTGGAGACGGAGGCGGCGGCATTAGGCAATCAGATTGAAGAAATGAAACGAAACCTCCCTGAAATGGCAGCCCGTGAACGCAGCATCGACCCGGATTTACTGGAGCAGGAGTTTCGTATTATGCTGGGTGAAGATATGGGTAAGTAATTAACCACGAATGACACGAATAAACACGAATAATCTATTGGTAAATGAATAGGGTGTAATTATGAAAAGGATAGAATTGCTGCCGGCTTTTAAGCGGCCGCTTTTGTTTGCGCATCGGGGGGCGTCATCGTTGGAGCCGGAAAATACAATGGCTTCTTTTAAAAAGGCTCGGGAAGTAGGTTCTCCGGGGATAGAGCTTGATGTGCATTTATCGAAAGACGGCCGCTTGGTTGTGGCACACGATGAGGGCTTTAAGCGAACGGCACCTGAAGAGACTGTTTCCAAAGGCCGTTTTATTGAAGAAATGCAATGGGAAGAAATTAAGCAAATAGATTTGGGTAAGGGGGAACACACGCCGCTTATGGCCGATGTGCTGGAAGAATTTTGTTCTGTGCAAAATGGAAAGATGTATATTGATATTGAGCTGAAAAGTGAGAGTATTAAAGATAAGGCTTTGCCTCTGGCTCTTGCCGATTTGTTAGGAAAAATGAAGCTTGATACGAATGACTGCCTTAGCGTTTCTTCGTTTAACCCTATTGTATTGCGGCGTTTTAAAGCGGCATGTCCCAATGTGCCGACGGCTGTCATTTGGTGTATAGACCCCGAGGTGCCGAAAATTCTTTGGCATGGTTTGGGTTTGCCGATTGCTGATTGCGACTATGCGAAGCCTTTTTTTAAAGAACTTATGATTTAACATATGAACAAGTATTCAAATCAAAAACGGCCGGTCGTTCCCTGGACGGTGGATACGGTAGCAGAACGGGACAGCCTTTTGAAAATGGGCTGTGAAGGGGTCATAACCAACAGACCACAGGATTTGGTGTAATGGCTAAATCATATCTTAGGGCCGGCTTCTCACTCTCTATCCTTACATTGATGTCCCGTGTGTTGGGGCTTGTTCGTGAAATGACTAAGGCTGCCTTCTTGGGGACGAGCGCATTGAGTGACAGTTTTACCGTGGCCTTTATGATTCCCAACTTTTTCAGGAGGCTCTTTGCCGAAGGGTCTATTTCGGTGGCTTTTATACCGACTTTTAAGGGTCTACTAGCCACCCCCCCCCTTCCCCCCCCGCAAGGGGGGGGGGAGAAGAACATCAGCTTGCGAGAATTTCTTTCTTGTATGCTGACCTTTCTTACCTTTTCGGTGGCTGTAGTTACCGGTTTGGGTATGTTGCTTGCACCGATTATTGTCAGGGTGTTTTTTGATATGGAAATGCCTGATGAAACGGCTTTGCTGACACGGATTATGTTTCCTTATCTTACGATTATTTCTATTGCTGCCCTTTTTCAGGGGATATTGAACAGTGTAAAGATTTTTACCCCATCAGGGTTGGCGCCGATTTTGTTTAATATAGCAACGATTGCAGGCACCTACATATTAAGCCCCTTTATGGTAAACCCGGCAAGAGCCATGGCCGTGGGGATTTTGGTAGGGGGCTTTTTGGAGGCGGCCATTCAATTGCCCTTTGTATTAAGGCAGGGTTTTCGCTTCTTTTTTACCGGCCTGGGGAAGGCGGCAAGGGACCCCGGTGTTAAGAAGGTGCTCTTGCTTATAGGGCCCACCATTATTGGCATGGCAGGTTATCAGATTAATGACCTGGTGTCTACATCCCTGGCGACGGGGGCAGGGGAGGGGGTTGCTTCGAGCCTGCAATACAGTTTACGCCTGCAGGAGCTGTTTCTGGGGGTGTTTGCTGTGTCATTAGGCACGGCCTTGCTGCCCGACCTTACCGAACATGCCAAATTGAATGACTGGAAATCCTATGGTGAAAAGCTGGCCGAAGCGATGAATATTCTAGGTCTTATTACTATTCCCATTACCTTTATTGCATTGGCACAGGGGAATAATCTTATTCGCCTGCTCTTTGAATCGAGGAGCTTTAACGAAAGGTCTGCAGCCTTGACCCTGACCGCATTTACCTTTCATATTCCCGGCCTGTATTTTATTGCCCTGAACCGTATCCTTGCACCGGCCTTTTATGCAACAAGCAATTCGAAGTCGCCGACGATTGCAAGCCTTATCGGTTTTACGGTAAATATCAGCCTTGCTCTGCTGCTTGTCGGGCCGATGAAGGGTGGTGGTATCGCCCTGGCTCTTACCCTTGCCTCATTCTGTAATACTGTTTGTTTACTGGTATTCATGGGTCGGAATAAAACAATAGCTATTGCTCATATACTCAAGCCGGTGCTGCTCTACGATGTAAAACTCCTATTATATTCGGTAATTGCTCTTATACCTTCCTACTATTTTGGGGAGTATCTAAGCGGCGTCTTTGCCGGACGGGGAAGGCTTATATCTTATGGAGCGCCCTTTATTCTTTCGGCCCTGCTCTTTGCAGTCATTGGTGTAGGACTGCTGATTCTGACTAAAGATTCAAACTTACGAAAAATGAAGATGATAGGCAAAAAGGCTTGAGGTTCATCTTTTTTATATATTTTACTCATCACGTTTTGTGTAGGGGCCTGTCCAGGCGGTTCTGGGGTGATAGAGATACAAACCGGCTGCCTTGCCCTTACTGCTATAGTATGTATTAAATGTTTCGCCATTGTTACCAAAAGCATCATCATTTGCAATATTCACATTTGATTCCAATAGAATAGACCGTATCGGGTTTTCGGCGAATGCATCTTCGGGAATTGTTGTTAGGCTTGCAGGAATAGTAATTATTTCTATGTTATTATTGGCAAAGGCTTTTGTGGCAAGGCTTGTCAGGTTTGGGGGCAGGGTAACATCGCTGAGCCAGCAATTAGAAAAAGCATATTCTTCAATTGTGCTAATATGTTGGGGAATACTCAGTTTTGATAAATAGAACGAAGAATTTCTAAAGGCACTCTTGCTGATGGTAGTTATAGTTTCGGGAAATGAAATTGATAAGATATTGTAGTAAATTCTGGCAAAGACACCTTCTGCAATGGCCGTTATTGCCTGGCCATTGTGCTGAGCAGGTATTTTGATAGGCACGCCATCCCAGCCGGGCCAGTTTACACCGGAAATAGTCTGACCATCATACTGGTAGAATTCTTGCCAGACAGCAACAAAAGTTATATCTGTGACAGAATGGCTTTCTTCAGATTCATATTCAAAATAGTTATAGGGAAGATAAATCCACTTAAATGCTTCTCCGTCGATAGTATAGGCATCTTTCAGCTTCCAGCCTGCAAAAATTATGGTACCATCTTCACGGGTAAGATTATTTTCGGGCATTTGCATTATGAGGATAGATTCATTTTGCTTATACTGAGTGTTATCAATCGGAACAGGGCCACCGGATGGGTCAATGTAGGTAACATTGACATAAGTATCGCCATTTTCATCAGGGATATAATAGAAACAGGAGATTAATAGCAGGCTGAGCGCTATGCTTATCGGTATAAGAAGGAGCAATTTAATCTTCGCGATACGGGCCATCCCAAGCGCCTCCTGTATAGAGATAAACGCCGCCCTTCATTCCATTGTCCCGGTAATAGGTGCGGAATTCCGCACCATAGTCTCCAAAGGAAGTATCATCGGCAATCGCTACATTTGCGGCAATCGTAATGGTCGTTATCATACTATCAAATGCAGCAGTGCCGACACTTTGTATGCTTTCAGGTAAGATGAGGTTTGTATAGTCTGTTCTGTTAAAAGCAGAATCTCCAATAGCGACAACAGGTTTATCACCAAATGTTGCCGGAATAAAAGGCCTTCTTTCGCTTCCAAAATAACTGGTGATGGTCGCTTTGCCGTCTGCGACGGTATAGCTGAACGGACTGTTATCGGGATTGTCTTTCCATTTTGCATAAAGATAGAGGTCGGCTGATATTGTAAGTCTATCGCCCGGCTTGTATAATTTGATTCCATCTTCAGTGTTAGCAAGCCAGCCTTCAAAACTGAGGTTCCCTCGCTTTAAATTGCCCTGGCCTGCAATAGTAAAAGTTTCCCAGTCATAATACTTTTTTGTTTCAGGAATTTCCCCCGAGGTAGCGCCATTATCGTCATAGAAGACATAGAAGTCGCCGGACATATCGCAGGATAGAAAGCTTAAGAAGGTTACAGCGAAGATGAGCATCAAGAAAACCGGCCTGAAAATTTTTTGTATCATAGGCCTTCCTCCGGCGTCCATAGCGCAACAAATGAGTAAGTTCCAGTTCCGTCATTGGGAATGCTGATTGTGTCCCCCGCTTGATACACCTTCTCTGTTTCAAATTCAGAAAAAGAACAATAATCTATTTTCCAGCCTGAAAAAGTATGACCCGGATAAAAAACCGTTTCCGGCTTGGCAAGAATAGTAAAAGTTTGGCCTGGGAAATAAACATTTGAATCGACCGGAGCATTGCCTGTTGCTTCTTCTGTAATTGAATAGTAGACCTTTACAACAGCATTGTCCCGATACATATCCGGACAAGCACTCAAGAGTAAGGATATAATGATAAAAATTACTCCTATTCTCTTCATATAAATAACTAAAAATAATACACGACCTGGCCATTTTTGAATTTGACAGGCGATGCATGTAGTTTTTTATCGGAGACGGCATCAAGTATGATGCCGGTTATGAGTAAGGCGGTTCCTGTAGCCGCGGTGCCAATGGTAATCTCTAACCAGGGAGAGGCCGGATAAAAATCCTTGAAAAGAAAATCCCAGCCTTCCCGAAGCCAAGGCCAAAGGTTTTGGTCCGCCCAGCCGTTTTTATACACCGTCCCAAAGGTAAAAAGCGTTACGCCTAGCACTACAACAAAGTCAAAGGTAGCAAGGCCGATAATTGGAGCCGCAGGAACAGCCAGTAGACTGCCCCCTGCTAAGGTAAACCATCCCCCTACAGTAGTGGGCAATTTTGAAAAATCATACTCGTGGTGTTCTAATGCAGTAAAACCGAATTCTTGTGCAGATAAACCACAAAGACATGCAAAAAGGAGGATTATACTAATGATAATCACTTTCTTCATATGAGCCAAGATGGATTCGGACCATCGACCACCGCCTTAAAAGGGCGATGCTCTACCAACTGAGCTATTGGCCCGTGCAACGGCCATTTCAGGCCAGTTGTGGATAATTGCGAAGCAATTCTCTGGAAGAAAGCCCGGAGGGCTTTCTTTTGCCGCCTCGCGGAATTGAACCGCAGACACGCAGATTTTCAGTCTGCTGCTCTACCAACTGAGCTAAGGCGGCAACGTAAAATCCTTCGGATTTTACTTACGGAGTTTGCTGCGCAAACTCCATATGTATTCAGTATATAAAAAATGGCAAAAAGTGTCAAGGGTTTTCTTTAAAAAAAATTTTTCTCATGGTTTTTTCGGCTTTTTGGTAGATTTGGACGAGGCGCTGGGCGAGGGGGGCTATGTCCCAGTTTTGGGAGTAGGCGAGGGCGCCTTCGGATTTTTCGCGGTAAAGGGTTTCGTCTTCAAGGAGTTGGCAAACCCGCTTTTTGAAGGCTTCTTGATTGTTGTCTACAAGGAAGCCGCTTGGCCGTTCATCTTTGTCCTTGCCGGCAATAGGAGGTCCCATTACATTGATTGTGCCCTCTGCCGCAATGGCCACTACAGGCAGGCCTGACATCATTGCTTCTATGGTGACAAGGCCCTGGGTTTCGGTAAGGGAGGGGAACAGGAAGATTGAAGAGGCGGCATAAAGCAGGGAGATTGTTTCGCGGTCAAGATAGTCTGTCCAGATGATGTAATCCTGCATGTTTTCTGTTTTGCTTTGGAAATAGTAATAGTCGGGGCCATTGCCGGCAAATACAAAAACTGCTTCCGGATGCTTTTGAACGATATCCGGTGCAATACTTAAAAGAAAATTGATGTTTTTTTCCTGTGCAATACGGCCTGAGAATAATAGAATTTTCTTGTCTTTTACTTCAGGGAAAAGCGAATCAAACACATCCCGAAAAACATTGACCTCGACTTTGCTGTGTTTAAAAAGTGCAGATTCAATGCCTGTTGGTAATAATTCTACATCCTGCTTAACCTTCCATTTTTTGTGCAAGAGTTCTACCATTTTTGCTGTCGGGGCGGTGATAATATCTGCCTGTGCAAAAATAAATTTTCTGATTATTCTTATGGCAAGAAAAGGCAAAAATAAAGGTAGGTGCGGCATGACATGTGAGTAAGAAGGTATATAATCTTCCCAGAGTGTATGAAAAGTATACACCAATGGTTTTCTGAACAATTGTGCATAAGTTGAACCAAAGTTAAACATGATAAATTCACTGTGTATATGAATAATATCAGGGTCAAATTTGTGTACTTCCTGCTGCACCCAGATGCTTCTATACGGTTTTGCCATACGGTCTTCATGCGAGAAAAAAAGCCCGTGCGAAGGAACGCGTAGAACCTTTATTCTGTTTACTTCGGAAAGATTCATTTTACTGCTTATCTTTCTTGGTGTGCCGGCTTCGGGATACTGTGAACAGATAATCATTACCTCGTGCCCCAGGCGGACAAGGGCCTTGGAAAAAGTATCTACCGCAACGGTAACACCATTAATACGAGGCCAATAAGCGTCGGTAAACATTGCAATTTTCATGGTATGTTCCTTCTAATCACCTTTCCTTTCATAAGGAGGCAGAGAAATGCACCTATCAGCGCACCCAGGGAATCGGCTAGTAAATCGAATATATTACAATCCCTGCCGGGGGTAAAGTATTGATGTATTTCATCGCTGAGACCATATAAGATAGATACAGCAATGGTGATAAGTAATGCAAAAACCGGTTTTGCTTTCCAGTCTTGTGTGCTGAACCAAAAGCCTGCACAAAAGGAAAGGCTTGCATAGGCTAAAAGGTGCTGGAATTTATCCCATCCGAAGATACCTTTTGGCTGTGGCAATACACTTTGTGCAGAAAGGCTGAAGATTCCAATTGCAATTATAAGGGCGGGAAGCCTGAATAAAATTTTAATTGCTCTGTTATTCATGATGTGTGTTTGTTCTCCTTTGCAGCGAGATAAACACGCCCGCTGCACATATTATAGTAAAAATGATAAAACCGATGCGGAAACAGCGGACAATTTGTGCTTTTGAAGCCTGTTCCAGAGTTTCGCCGCCTAGTTGCAGGCTCATAATGATACTGATAAGCCCCATACTAATGACATCGCCTATATTACGGGATGTAGCTATGAGCGATGAGGCCATGCTATAATCACTGGCCTGAACGCTTGACATTATAGCAGTTTGATTAGGACTTGAAAAGAGGCCAAAACCAATGCCGGTAAGCAGAAGTGAGGCCATTACAAAGGCCAATGGGGTGTTTATATTAAAGAAAATAAAACACACAAGTGCCACGGTGCAGACGGCCATGCCGCTTGAGGCAAGTATAAATGGTGAGTGCTTGTCGGACATGCGGCCTGAAATAGGCGATATGATTGCCTGCAAAACAGGCTGGCATACCATAAAAAGACCGGCAGACCAGGCATTCATTCCTTTTACTTCTTGTAAATAAATAGACATGAGATAACTTACTGCGAAGGTGGCGGCATAATTGAACATTGCTGCAAGGTTTGACAATGAAAAATTTGGATTGCGGACAAAAATTCGCACATCTATCAAGGGGTTCTTTGTTTTTAGTTCGATGACACAAAATACTACACAGCCGGCAAGGCCAAGGATAATCAATAAAATTGCTAAGCGGGAATCGGTTATAGTGAGTAATCCGTAGAGTAGCATAAATAGTGCTATAATAAAGATAATAACACCAGGTAAATCAAATTTGAAAGTCTTTTTAATTAGCAGTTCTGTTCGCTCTTTTACGGGAACAAATATCAGGGAACAGAGCATGGCAATGAAGCAGATAATTGCCATAGACACAAACACTGAACGCCAGCCGAATGTTGCAGTGAGCATACCACCAAGCACCGGTCCAATGGAAATACCCATATAAGTTGCTGCTGCGTAAAAACCCATTACCTTGCCTCTTTGGTTTGCCGGAAATGCATCGACCAGTATGGCAATATTGGTGGCGAAGAGCATTGCCGATGCAATTCCCTGCCCAATACGCAGAGCAAGCATCACCGGCATTGAGGGGGCAAAAACGGCAATTGTAGAAAAGATAAAGAACAGTGCACAACCGCTAATCAGAACGGAACGGCGGTTAAAAGGGCTGCCGCTTGTGTCACCGGAATCGGCAATTTTTCCAAAGGGTAGGGCAAGGCAGACGGCCAATAAAAGGTAGGCATTTACCAGCCAGGTAAGGCCTGAAGCACTTGCGTTAAATTCATTGCCTATTGAAGGTATGGCAAGGTTCAATGCACTGCCTGAATAGGTAGTAATTAGTGCGGTGGAAATAGCCATAGCAAGTATACCTGCATGGTTTGTTGTTACTTTTTCTCTACTCATTTTTCATACTTCATTTATGTATATTTTATTTATGTATACTTCTTAGACCATGCTTGATTATCCAGGCACATTCTTTTGTAGGCACTTCTGCTTCCCATTCAGCAATTATCTCTTTTGCCTTTTCCGGAAATTCTTTGTATAAATCATTTAGATTATTGCCAACACTTTTTTGCACAAATCGTGATGTATCGTTTCGAAGGTTGCCAAGAATTTTCTTGTAGCTAGCAAAATCAGTAAGCCCTGCGTAAGTTTTCTTTGCCCAAGGTAGCGCTATTCTGACCCCTTCGCTGGAAAGACGGCGAACGTGCACATTATCGCTCTTACTCCACTTGAGCATTGTTTTTATTGTCTCTTTTGTTTTATTTTCAAGCAAGGGACGGATTGCATACTCCCCGGTAAAACGCTGGGTCAATTGTTCAATAAATGACAGAGAAAGTGCAGCGTCCTCGCAGGCATGCCGTTCAAGATAACGGCCTACCGGCCAGAGCCACCAGCCTTCGGTAAACATTCCGGTTTCCTGCTGCAGGGGCGGCCCCAGGATATTTTCGAAGAGCCTGATGTTAAACGAATAATCTTTGGGAAGATATTGTTCGAAGGCATCAGCAAAAACATTAACTCGGGCAGAAAAGGGCTTGTCGTCTATGTTTTTCTCGACATACTTACGATAAGCATTCGCCGGGAAGTCCGGGTAAAAAGGCTGAACCTTCCCTGCCAAGAGTTTGGCACAGTCTGCATTGTAGTAGTCCTTAAATTTCTTTGCCATGTGGCTTGGTTCCTACTAATATTTTAGTGTATTTGCGGGGATTAGTCAAGGGGAGGAATTGCCCTATACCTAATGCTCCTCAAACTGAAGGATAAGTAGGGGCTGCTCCATACACTGTGCCACGACCTTTGCCTGTAGTAAGGAGCATTTTTTCTGCACGCAATACTGTAAGGTCTTTTTTTAAGGTACCTGTGGGTATATCGATAAAATGAGCGGCTATATCGGCAAACTTAAGGGCTTGATGTGCTGCAATGTAGTCGCGCACTTGTCTTTGCCGGCTGTTCATATAGCTGCTTGTTTGCTTTAATCGTTCATATTTATCATCCAGTTTTTTTGTAAGTGCAACAAGGCTCTCCAGGAAAAATAGAATCCAGCTTCCGACTTTCTCTGTGTTTTTCCCTCTTTGCCGCTGTCCTTCCATGAGTACTCGATAATACTCAGATTTGTGTTCTTCAATATGATTTTCGAAAGAAATATATTGAATAAAACCATAGCCTTGTTGCAAGAGGCAGCAGGTAGTCAAAAGCCTTGATAAACGGCCATTTCCGTCCTGAAATGGGTGAATGCTTAAAAATTCATAGACAAATAAGGCAATAACAAGTAAGGCATGAATACTCCCATCACTGAGTTTTTGATTTGTCCACTCAAGCACTGAATGAATCTCGCTTTCCACAAGAAAAGGCTCTGTTGTTTTGAAAATAATCTGTTGACTGCCATCAGGATAGCGTGCTACAACTTGATTCGAAAGTTGCTTGTAGTGTCCCCGGTGGCGATCATCTTTTTCACTGTATTTCAACAACATTCCATGAAGCTGTTGCAGATAGCTTTCGCTTAAACGTATAGTCCTATAATTTTCATAAATAATTTCGAGAGTCTCATAGTAACCGGCTACTTCTTGTTCATCCCTTGTTTTCATTTTAGTTATTTTGACATTTCGCATCAAATCGGAAACCTCGTCGTCAGTCATTGTTGCCCCTTCTATACGGGTAGATGAACCGATACTCTGAACGGTAGCTATTGTTTTCAGTTCTTTAAGCGCTCTTCCTTCCTGCAATTCTCTGCCGGCCCAAAAGCCCCGGTATTGGTCTATTTGGGCTATAAGAGAGAGTGCTTTTTGGGTAAGGTCAAAACTGATATCAAGTTTGCTTTCGAATATATCCATATTGTAGCCATATTATAGCCGTATTTTGAATGTTTTGTCAAGTGGGTATCAAGTGCATCTAGGGAAATATGGATATAGCCATATTGTAGCCATATTATAGCCGTATTTTTTTTCTAAAACTTCTAATCTTTGTTTTTGTTTTACCGAAAATGATTGTATAGAGGTTGTAGGAGTGATTGAATTGTTTCAGGTAAAGGCGGATTTGCAGGCGGGTAGCGCGATAATGGGGAGGGATGCTGCCTACCGCAATGATGCTTATGAAAAAACGACTCTGAAAGACAAGCCTTCGTTTAAGGATTTGTTGGAAAATGAACGGGCGAAGCAGCTTGATAGGTCGAAAAAAGATGAAAAAGAGCCTCAGCCGGACAAAAAAATTGAACATCATGAGAAAGAAGTAGTCTTAAAGACCTATTCAAGGGCCGACGAGAGCAGAAAAGTCGCTGAAAATGCAGATGCCAAGGCTGTTAAAGCCGATGAGCAGGCTAAATCTTCTGTAGAAACCGATAATCAGGCTGAAAATACGGCCGAGATTGAGGTGAATCTTGCTGAAACCAAGGCTGCAGGGGAAAATCAGGCTGAAAATGCTCTTGTTGCAGAGGTAAAAAACGGAAAAACAGCAAATTCTGATGAAAAGGCGAAGCAAGATGCTGAAAATCAGAGTGGTGACGGTTCTGCGGATAAGCTTTCTGCGGATTTAGGCGGTTTGCTTACAGGCCAGGCTGATGCAGGCCAAGTTGGTGCACTGAAATTGGCGGATGGGAAAGGGGACCTTGCCAATACAGAGGCGCTCAAGGCGGAGACTAATCAGCAGACCGGTGCAGGCGCGGTAGATTCTGCCCAAAAAGCAGGGCAGAATCAGTCATTAACCATTGCGGTCAGCGATTTCAGGACAAAAGAAAGTGAAAAATCTGCCTTGAAAGAGCAAAAATCGGCTGCAGATACTGCGGATAGTGCATCAAAAGAGGTCAAAAATCTTGCTGATGGCCTAAAAGCTCTGTCTGATAGCGAAAATCTGCCGGTAAATGACCTGCAGGATGCATCAAGTGAGCAAAAAGGAGCATTTTCTGAGGGGAAGAATGCTTCAAAAGAGGCAAAATCTGTTCCGGAGAGCACAATTACGGTGAGATTCGCCAATGCAGAGGCTTCACTTGACAGTGCAAATCAGTCTAATCAGCTAAATCAGCTTGTGCAGACGGTGAATGCGAACGGCGAACTTATCAATCAAGCGCAAAGCCAGGCCTTAAGCAGTGCTCATAGCCAGGCGGGGAGCGCAGGGCTCTATCAGTCTGATAATGCCGGGACGCTTTTGGCACAGCAGCTTAACGGAAACCTGGGCACAGACATTGTGCGCCATGCCTCGATGGTTTTGCGGGATGGCGGGACCGGTTTGATTCGCTTAAATTTAAAACCGGAAATTCTGGGAAATGTTAAGATTCGGCTCGAAATGGCCGACAACAAAGTAAGGGGTCACATCATTGTAGAAAGTGATGCGGCCTTGAGGGCTTTTCAGCAGGAGATGAAGTCGCTGGTGGAAGCCTTTCGGGATAATGGTTTTGCCGGCAGCAACATTGAGTTTGATGTCAGGCAGGACAATGCACAGCAGGGCGGCAGGGGTAATGAGGCAAACGAAAAGCAGCCTTATTTCAGTGAACGCCTGACGGCAATGGCTGCATCGAAGAGTTATGATGCAGGAATTAATTTTTCGGCCTTCCCGGTCTACAACGGGGAGAGTAGGATTAGTGTATATGCATAAATTGTGTGAGGATAGGAGTATAGGATGGCTATAAATTCGGTGCTCAGTCAAAGGGAAGTGGCTGAGGTGACAAAGATGGTGACGGACTACAATAAAACCATTAACCAGGGAAGGGCGCCGCAGCAGGAATTGGGGAAAAATGATTTTCTGAAATTGCTGGTAACACAGCTTCAGTATCAAGACCCGACCAAGCCAATGGAAGACAAAGAGTTTATTTCGCAGATGGCTCAGTTTTCCAGTTTGGAACAAATGACTGCAATGGCAGAAGGTTTTAATAAGGTATCAGATTTGCTGTCCGGGGGGGAAGCGGTTAGTGCGCTTGGCAAATCTGTCGAAATTTATGATGGCATAAATACTGTGCAGGGCACTGTTAATGCAGTATCTCGTGGGCAAAACCCGGAGGTTATGGTTAATGGTAGTTACTATCCCTGGTCACAAGTATTGAAGGTCTACAATGAAGTTAGTACAGGAGGAACCCCCCTATGATGCGTTCATTATTTTCCGGTGTTTCAGGTTTACAAAACCATCAAACCCGGATGGATGTTATTGGTAACAACATTTCTAACATTAACACCAATGGTTACAAGAAAGGCCGGGTGAATTTTCAGGATCTGCTCTACCAGCAGTCGGCAGCGGCTTCGCGGCCTACCGATACGGTTGGTGGTGTAAACCCCAAGGAAATAGGCCTGGGGATGAGTCTTGCCGCAATAGACACGATTCATACACAGGGCTCGTTGCAGACAACGGGTGTCGGTACAGACCTTGCCATTCAGGGAACAGGCTTCTTTGTTTTAAGTGATGGCGCTAATCAGTATTTTACCCGCGCCGGCGACTTTAATGTTGATGCCAATGGCACATTTGTAAACCCGGCAAACGGCTACAAGGTCCAGGGATGGATGGCCGATGAAACAGGGGCTGTGAACACGGCCGGTGATGTAGGCGATTTAACCCTGCCCATTGGGAGTAAAAATGCTGCACGGGCAACAGCCGAAGCAGACCTGATGTGTAACCTGGATAAAAGGACTACAGCCCAGGGTGAAGCATGGGGCACCTCTATCAATATATATGATAGCTTTGGTAACCCGCACACCTTACAGATTCAGTTTGAACCGGTAATGAATGCCGCAGGGAACAGCCAGAATGTGTGGAATGCCACTGTTTATGTCGACCCCGCTGTAGGTGCAGACGGTGTGCTTGCAGACGGTGTGATAAATGGTGTGCCTTTGAACACGGCCGTAGGTGCTACACAGGCCGCAGGGGCTGCAATTGCAGTGCCGGCTGCAGGGGCTGGAACACAGTTTACCCTGTATTTTTCTAACCTTGGTACACTGGAAAGTGTGGCGCCCGGAGCAATAGCACAGGGAACAGACCAGGCGCACCCGGCTGCAGGGGCAGCAGGGACAGATGTTACCTTAAATGTGGCCTATGATGTGCCCAATACCACAACTGGCGTCCCGGAAAGGCAGACAATGGCCTTAAATCTTGGCACGGTGGGCGGTTTAACCAACACGGTGACCCAATATGCCGAGGCTTCCAGCACAAAGTTCTTTAACCAGGACGGCTATGCAATGGGCTACCTGGAAAACTTTAAGATTGACGGCACGGGAACAATAACCGGGGTGTATACAAATGGAACAACCACCACCCTTGGCCGCCTTGCCATGGCCAGCTTTACCAACCAGAGCGGTTTGGAACATGCCGGAGACACGGCATTCCAGTCCAGCACCAATAGCGGCACAGCCAATATCGGGGTGAGCGCTGAGGCAGGCAAAGGTAAAATTGTTGCAGGTACATTGGAAATGAGCAATGTGGATATGTCAGAATCCTTTGTAGACATGATTACTACACAACGCGGTTTCCAGGCCAACAGCAGAACAATTACAACGAGCGATGAGATGTTACAGGAATTATTGAATTTGAAGAGGTAACGTCGGGGCGGGGTCGGCCCGCCCAATAAAACGATATGACAGAACAACTATTATTAGGAGACGAGACGACAGTGATTAAGGTTACGCGGCTTGATAAAAAAGAATACTATATCAATCCGCATCAGATTGAATATATGGAGAGCCGACCGGACACGACATTGCATATGCTTTCGGGCAAGTATGTCGTGGTTCGGGAAAGCCTTGATGAGGTGCTTGATGCAATTGTTGCCTATCGCAGCCGAATAGGCGGCTTTAAAAATGAAGAATAGGGAGGACGGTTTTTACCGATAAGTAATATATGGATATATCTACAATAATTGGTTTTGTTGGCTCTTGGGGTCTTCTTCTCGGTTCTATTGTAATTGCCGGTATTCCAATGATGGCCTTTGTCGACTACCCTTCATTGATGCTCGTTATTCTGGGCTCGTATGCAACACTTTTTATCTATGGTAAAATGGACCAGATGTTAAAGATGTGGCCTGTTATGGGTCGTATCTTTAAGATACAGCAACTGAATCAGAAAAGCATTATAACAAAATTAATGGCAATGAGCGAAAAGGCAAGGCGCGAAGGTTTGCTTGCATTGGAAGACCAGCTTGACGACCTTGACGATGATTTCCTGAAAAAAGGTATGCGCATGGTTGTAGACGGCACCGATGCAGCGGTTATAGAAGAACTGTTGAGCACCGAAATTTCTACGATGCAGCAGCGGCATACTGACAATATTTCTGTTGTTAATATGTGGGCAACACTGGGGCCGGGACTGGGGATGTTGGGCACTGTCCAGGGGCTTATTGGTATGCTTCGTAACCTTGAAGATAAATCATCATTAGGACCAAACATGGCAGTTGCTCTTATTACTACATTCTATGGTTCTATTTT
Source organism: Spirochaetaceae bacterium (assembly GCA_031262035.1). Classification (GTDB taxonomy): domain Bacteria; phylum Spirochaetota; class Spirochaetia; order Treponematales; family Breznakiellaceae; genus JAISIL01. The sequence goes on from JAISIL010000095.1 coordinate 30,335, forward strand.
GGCTAACCTTTTGCTGATTCCTATAGCAGGTAAACTTACTACACAGGATAATGATGAAGCAGCGGTAAAAGAAATGGAAATAGAAGGTATACTTTCGATACAAGCCGGGGATAACCCCCGTATTTTGGCACAGAAATTACTTTCCTACCTTGACCCCAAAACAAGGGTTGGTGTAGAAAAAGAAATATCCAAGGACTAGGGATAAATAAATGGCGAAGAAGAAAAAAGAAAAAAAAGGTATGGCCGTCGGCAAGGGCTGGATGGATACCTATTCTGACATGATTACCCTCTGTCTCTGCTTCTTCGTTGCTATGTATGAACCTAATGCAGCAGAACCTTCGCAACTTGCAGCCCTGGCCTCCACTTTTGCAGCGCAGGGTGCAGGAGCTTCGGTTGGGGGAACAGCCTACAGTGCGGGGAAACTGGCAAACCTTGGGGCAAGTGTGATGTCGCTCCTGTCCAGCGTGCCGGGGCGTGCCTTAGGCGATGCAACCCAGATGGCGGTGAGCCTTTTCAGCCCCGATATCAAGAGCAATAAGGTTCGCGTTACCTCAAATGAACGCGGGCTTATCATCAGCCTTGCAGGAGATGCGTTTTTTAATCCTGCAAGCGCCAGAATCAATATTGACCAGACAAGGGATATTTTGCTTCGCCTTGCCAATCTTCTTAATTCAGAAGCAGTGGCGGGAAGGACCTTCCGTATTGAAGGGCACACAGACGATGCGCCAATAGACCCAAACGGCCCCTGGGAATCGAACTGGGAACTTTCAACCGCGCGTTCAATTTCCGTGCTGCATTACCTCAGCGACCTTGGCGTAGATGAAAACCGCTTCCAGGTTGCCGGCTTTGCAGACACTGTTCCCGTTGCCACAAACGATTCACCGGAAGGCCGTGCCTACAACCGCCGTGTCGATGTAGTAATCCTTACCGACGGGCATCTGTAGAATACAGTCCGGCGAATAAAAAAACTCTAAACTTCTTTTCTAAAATACCGAAGATATATTGTATATATAATAATTTTATGTTATACTGGTAGTATATACTGCCGTAATTTATGGGGGGATGCTATGGCTGATGCGAAAGAACCTGATGTGCCGGAAGAAGATGCCGGTGAAGACACGGGGCAGCAAAAGAAAAAGGGCGGTGGATTAGCCGCTCTTTTGCCTAAATTATTAAAGATTGTCGCTTTTATTCTGATTGGCCTTATTGCAGTAGTAGGGATAAGCCTTGTTACCGTAAATATTGCGATGAGCAGGGGACAGGCCCAGACAGCGGCGGCCGACCCATCCTCGCCTTATTTGGGGAAGCGGCCTATCTATGTTTTCTTTACTACAATAGGGGCTGTGCGAACCAGAACCGCAGACCCGGTTCCTTATTCTGTTAATGTGCAGATGAATGTCGGCTATGATGAAGGCGATAATGCTACATCAACAGAATTGAACGGGCGCATTTATGAACTGCGTGATTTTGTGCGCACCTTCTTTGCCGAGAAGACAGCAGCGGAATTGGCTCCTGCAAATCAGGCACGCCTGAAGCAGGAAATAATAGAGTATCTGAATACAAGGTTATTGTCGAACTCCAAAGTGCGAATAATAACCTTCGATACATTAGATGTAACCGAAATGTAGGAGATTTAAGCTTGACAGAAACACTGTCTCAGGAAGAGATAGACCAGTTACTTAATGCTATGAACTCAGGCGAGACGGAACCTGAGATTAAACCGCAGGCTGAAACCCGTAAGATAAAAATCTACGACTTCAACCGGCCGGATAAATTCAGCAAGGACTCTATCCGCATGATTTCGATGATGCACGAGACCTTTGCCCGTCTTACCACAACTATGCTTTCTGCACAGTTACGTTCTGTGGTGCATGTGCATGTAGCCTCTGTAGACCAATTGACCTATGAAGAATTCATTCGTTCAATTCCTACACCTACTACACTTGCTGTTATTAATATGGATCCGCTTAAAGGGAATGCAATCCTTGAAATAGACCCGGCGATTGCATTCTCTTTTATTGACCGCTTGTTTGGCGGTGTAGGGGACGGCAGCAAGGGCCAGCATGAGTTAACTGATATTGAACAATCGGTAATGGAAAACATCATTGTGCGTATTCTGGGGAACATGCGCGAAGCCTGGACACAGGTTATCGATCTTCGGCCTCGCCTTGGCCAGATTGATACCAATCCCCAATTCGCACAGATTGTAGCGCCCGGCGAAATGGTTTTGCTTATTACCCTTGAAACAAAGGTCGGCGAAATTGAAGGTATGATGAACTTCTGTATACCCTATGTAACTATCGAGCCGATTATCGGTAAGCTTTCTACACAGTTTTGGTATACATCTGTTCGTCGTGGGGTATCTGCAGAGAACCTCAATATTATAAAAGAAAAGCTTAACACAATGGATATTAGTGTTGTAGCAGAAATCGGCAAAATTGATTTGCCGATTAAGGATGTAGTATCGCTGCGTCAAGGCGATGTTATAAGGCTGTATAATACAAAGGTTGGCGACCCATTTTCGCTTAACATTGGAAACAGGCAAAAGTTTTTATGCAGACCGGGAATTCTTGGAAGCAAGGTTGCAGTGCAAGTTGTTAAAAAGACTGCCGATATTGCACCAAAAGACTTTGAAGAACTGGCAGAAGAAGGAGAGGATCTCCTTTAGAGAGAGGTATAAATATGAGTGACGGCTCTTTATCACAAGAAGAAATTGATGCCCTGTTAAACGGAGCAGATGCATCCGCATTAGGCGGAGCCCCTGCGGGAGCGGCGGCAGGCGGGAATTCCGATGCAGCATTGCAGGGATTTTTGGGCGAAGCGGCAGGCAGTGTTTCTTCCGGCCTTTCGGGGATGCTCGGCGGCACAGTAACACTGGGCGCTCCTCAGGTGAGCACTACAAACCAGGACGGCCTTGTAGGCCAGCTTCCCGAGCAGGTTGTTGCAGTAAAGGCAGATTTTAGCGCCGGTGTTCCCGGTGAACACCTCTTTATTCTAGATGAGGATACTGCCAAGGCTATTGCAGCCCTGATGAACAAAGAAGAAAATATTGAACTTGATGATATGGCAATGTCGGTGCTTGGTGAAGTAATGAACCAAATGACCAGTTCAATAATTACTGCTTTTTCCAACAAGACAGGGAATAATCAGGTAGCGGCTGTGCCTCCACAGGCAACACATGTGCCCAAGGCGGTTGTTGCATTGCCCGCAGGGAATTTTACCCAGGCGGAATATAGCATCGATTTAGGCGATGGTAAGCAGCATGCTATCCGTGAAATATATGCAACACCGGTAAGCCAGGCTATTGCAACAGCGCTTAGTCCCCAGGCGGCGCCGGCAGCAGGTGGTGCAGGTGGCGCAAAGCCGGCCGGCAATGCAGGTTTTGCACCGGCTCAGGGCGGCATGGGTAGCGGCGGCTATGGTTTTGGCGGCCCGGTGAATGTGCAATCTGTGCAATACCCGAACCTCACTGCAGGAATGTCCTCCCAGGAAGCGGGGAACATTGGCCTTATTCTCGATGTGCCAATGGAAGTAACCGTTGAATTAGGCCGGACAAAAAAGCAAATAAAAGAGATATTGAGTTTTGGTGAGGGAACAATCATCGAACTGGATAAACTTGCCGGCGAAGCGGTAGATATTTTGGTGAACCATAAACCCATAGCCAAAGGCGAAGTAGTTGTTATCGATGAAAATTTTGGTGTGCGTATAACCGATATTGTTTCACCGATTGAACGTGTGCAGGATAATTAGCATTTAGCCAGTATAAGTGCGGTTATTTCTTCCGGTGTTTTATCGTCTGTGTCTATTACAAGGCCGGCAGGGGAATAATCATCGTTGTCTATGCCGTAAAGGCTGAGGTAGCGTTGGTGGTCTTCCCGGTCGCGCATTTTGGTAAAGGCGGCAATCTCAGAAAGGTTGCCGCCTTCTCTTTTTTGCACCCTTTTGGCCCGTGTTTCTTCTGTAGCCTTTAGGTAAACCTTTAAGTCTGCCTCGGGAAGCATCCAAATGGCAAGCCGCGAACCCATAACGCAACCGCCTGCCTCCCGTGCAAGAGCCACCTGCCGGGTGTCTACTTCCCTGTCCCACCAGTCATCGGTTTTTGCCTTTTCGATAATGTCTGCAAGGCTTAAATCTTTTTCTACAGCCAGATTCCGAAAAGTAAAATTGATAAACTGCAAACCGAGCTTTTCTGCTACCAGCTTAGAGATAGTGGTATTACCACAACCTGATTTACCAGAAATTGCTATCTTCATATATATCCTATAAACCACGAATTACACGAATAAAACACGAATAATCTATAATTGGTAAATAAAAATTCGTGTCCGCCGTGGGCGGATTCGTGATATTCGTGGTTAATTTTTACTGCTTATCATATTGCTGCACCTCGTCGAGCACATATTCCAGTTTGATGCCTACCTGTTTAAACATGGCCTCGCTGTCTGCAGCATCGTGGTAGCGTCTTTGGCAGACAACACGGGTAATGCCGCAATTGATAATAAGCATTGCGCAGGTGCGGCAGGGGGTCATGCGGCAGTAGAGTGTAGCCCCATTGATGGATATACCCCGTTTGGCAGCCTGGCAAATAGCATTTTGTTCTGCATGCACTGTTCGCACGCAATGGGTAGTAATGCTGCCATCCTCGTGAAGCATCTTTTTAAATTGATGCCCAACCTCGTCGCAGTGGGGAAGGCCGGCCGGGGCTCCTACATAACCGGTTACCAGAATCTGGTTGTCCTTAGCAATAACACAACCACTCCGTCCCCGGTCACAGGTAGCCCGCTTGGAAATAGCCTCGCAGACCTCCATAAAATACTCATCCCAAGAGGGGCGCTTATAATCCGGCATTGGGGAAATCCTCTATTAACTTGACCAAGAACCGCACGGCCCATTCCATGTCGCTGAGTTTTACATTGCTTACTGCCGTGTGGATATACCGTGAGGGAAAGCCGATGCAGGCAGCCATGGTGCCTGTTTCAGAGATTGCTGAAGGCCAGGAATCTGTTCCCCCGCCCATCATTGTGCTGAACTGGTGGGGAATGCTGTTTTCTCTTGCTATCTTCTTCAGGTAATTGGTCACCTTTTTTCGTGGGTTTGTCCCGCAGGTAATTACCTGGTCCCAGTCATACATCACAAAGGACAGGCCCTTGCCGAATTCCTGGTTTGCTTCGCAGGGTTCTACACCGGGTGTGCCACCGGAAAGGGTCACATCGACTGCCAGCATAAGGTCGGGCTTGAAGCGACGGGTCAGTGGCCCGCCGCCACGCATGCCTACTTCTTCCTGCACTGTTCCACCAAAACCGACCGTGCAGCCCAATTCTTTTCCCTTTAAGCGCCGTGCCACTTCGCAAATAACGGCAAGGCTTGCCCGGTCGTCTACAGACTTTCCCGTGTAAATGTCGGTGCCGTTCATGAAAAAACCTTTTCGGCTGTAGGAACCGTAGTCGCCAATCTCCAGGCCTAAGGCCCGTGTTTCTTCGGCACTGCTTGTTCCAAAGTCGACAAAGAGCTGGTTTATCGGTATTGCCTTATCGTGGTCTTCCATTAAGGCCAGGTGTGCAGGCTTGGAACCGGTAATCCCGTCCACATGCTTTCCTTCGCTGGTAAGGAAAACCAGGTCCTGGTTTACAATCATTCGGTCGTCGTGAAAACCAACCGGCATAATCCGTGCAAAACCGGAATCTTCTATATAACTAATCACAAAACCAACCTCGTCCATGTGTGCAGCAAGAAGAAGACGCTTGTCTCCCTTCCCCTTGCGGACATACAGTTGGTCGCCAATCGGGTCTTCTTCGTAAGTGTCGTAAAGGCCGCTCTCACTTGTCATCTCGGCCTTAAAGGCTGCGATAACCTCTTCCTCATTGCCCGATACACCAATAACGCTATCAAGGGCGATGAGGGACTTCGCTAATGTCGAATCTTGCATATATATCTCCATAAACAACCACGAATATACACGAATCGGCTTCGCCGACACGAATAATCTATGCCCAGTAAACGAAGATTCGTGTGCCCGAAGGGCATTCGTGTAATTCGTGGTTAAAAAATTAACCCATAATAAACCCGAATATCAAATACAACACTGCGCTCACGCCGCCGCCTATTAGCATGTAGGGCGAGATGGCATACATTACATCCATGGGCTTAAGGTCGGTGGCCTGGGAGGTAAGGATAACGCCGTCGCCGTAGGGGCAGAGGACGTTGCCGTAAAGGGCGCCCGAGAAGACTGCGCAGAGGGCCAGGGTCGGGTTGACGCCGATGGCCATTGCAAGGGGCACAACAATCGGTGCAATGATAAAGGTTAAATCCCAGCAGGCGCCGGTAAAGAATGCGTAAATTGCACAGATAATAAAGGTGATAAAGGGCAGCAGCGAACCTTGCATAAGCGGTGTTACAGAGCCGATGATAAAGTCGGGCATACCAAGCAGGGCATTGAGTTCGTTAAACGAATAGGCCAGGATAAAGAGAATGTAGACAAAGCCCATCCGGAGAATGCCGTTGACACAGGCGTCGAGGAAGCCGAAGAGACTCAGCTTCTTGGTAATAATATAATAAATGCCGCCTACGGCGATACCGGCACAGGTGCCCGAAATAATATCAAAACCGGTGAATGCGGTTACCAGAATCGTTACGACAATCGGTATCAGGAAACTGAAGGGCTCAGCCTTGCTCTTTGCCGCCTTGGCCTCCGCCTCTCTCATCGTCTCGCTGATTTCCGGGGCGCTCGTTCCATCGGGGAATACATCGCCTGTCTCTGCCGCCTTCTTGTAGTTCTTCTTAATCATACCGAGCTTGGGAATGACGCCGAGGATTTGTAAGAGGAGGATGACGAGTATCACCCAGGCGTAGAAAATCAGGGGGATTGATGAGATAAAACTGAGCATCGGGTTTGCGCCGCCGATTCCCTGTTCTTCCATGACGCCGGCATAGGTGACGGCCCAGGATGAAATTGGGATAAGAAGGCTTACCGGGCCTGCCATTGTCAGGGCGATAAAGGCCAACTGGCTGCGGGGAACCTTGTGCTTGTCGGAAAGCCGCTTCATCGTAGCGCCGACGGTAAGGTTGGAAAGGTAGTCATCAACAAAGACGACAAGCCCCAGGAAGAACGAGCCGAGGAGCACGCCTTTTTCTGTTTTTGCCTTCGATTCAATCAGTTTGCCGAGGCCATAGGCCGAGCCTGATTTTTCGAGCATCTCGATAAGAATGCCGATGAGGGCAACAACGATGGTTATCCACTGCCAACCTTCGCCGCCCATAACCGAGTAGAGATGTCCGATAAATTCGGGGAACACGCCGGAGACCCCTGCAAGGAAACCTCCGCCTGCTGTAGCCGCTGCCATAAAGCTGGCACTGATGACGCCGCAGAACATAGCGAACAGGGTTCGCTTGGTAATGATGCTGACGATAAAGATGATCGCCAGTGGGATTATCGAAATCCACCCGAGGTTGTAATTTACAACTTCTTCTACCACTTCTTCCATGTGGTCCTCCTGTGTGCCCTTATTATAGCACACTGGAAAATCTTTGTCAATTACAATATAATAGAAGAATGCAGAAAAAACACGATGCCGAATGGTTTAATGATGATGATTTTTGGGAACGCTTCCAGCCAATTATGTTCGATGACAGCCGCTGGCAGGAGGCTCCCGATGTGGCCGAAGGGATTTTGCATCTGGCAGGTGGTTTCGATAAGCCGGTAGCAGGTGGTCTCGACAAGCTCGACCACCGGGGGCAACGGGGGTCGAGCCTGTCGAGACCCCTACGGGTCTTAGACATGTGCTGTGGGTTTGGCCGTATTTCGGTGGAGCTTTGTAAATTGGGCTGCCAGGTAACGGGCATTGACCAAAGCCGTTTTTACCTTGAGGCTGCTCGTGATGAGGCCGGGGAAAAAGGCTATGAGATTGAATACATTGAAGGCGATATACGGGATTTTAAACGGAAAGAGGCCTTTGATATAGCCATTAATATATACAATTCCTTTGGTTACTTTGAAAACCCGGCAGATGATGCACTTTTTGTAAAGAATGCCTACGATTCGCTTAAAAAAGGCGGGGTTTTTATCATTGATGTGCTGGGAAAAGAAATTGCCGTGCGTGATTACACCGAAGCGGAATGGTTCGAAAAAACCGAGTGCCTGGTTCTGACCGAAAGCTATCCGATGTATTCCTGGGGAAGCATGTATAACCACTGGATTCTATTGGAACACGATAAAAACGATAATGCCGACCATGAGGGCTCTTATACCAGGCATGAGAAAGTCTGGATACAAAGGCTCTATGCGGCAAGCGAAATGGAAAAGCTGCTTCGAGACGGCGGTTTTTCAAAAGTGCAAATCTACGGCAGTTGGAGCGAAAAAACCTACGACAATCAGGCACGCTCGCTTATTGCTGTGGCGAGGAAGTAGGGGAATCACGCCAACCACGCGGACAATTTGTGTGGTCAAGATTCTGCGTCTTGCCATTGGGTAATCTGACGCTCACTGTCCTCCACCACCAGGGCCAGACGGAAGGCATCAGGGTATTCGGCACCGTAATCGCGGCTCTGGAACTGGGCAAGCGCTTCGGCAAGCTTGGCCTTGGGGTCCTCGCCCTCGTAGGCCACCTTTAGTTCAATAACCAGCGTTTTGCCTGTAGCCGCTACTACCAAATCTTCCCTTCCATTGCTATTATGCAGCTCGCCAAATGCCAGGGTGCCGGTACCGCGCAAGAAAGAAAGCAGTATTGAACGATAGAGCCCTTCCTGGGGAGTAAATTTAAAGCATCTAAGTCTAAATGATTGTTGCGCTGCCTGAGTATAGTCATCATAAGGGATACTGCGAAGTAGCGCATTGAAGGATTCTACCACACCCTCCATATCACCGCTCTCAAAAGCATACTTAAAGCGCTTGTCCAAATTAAAAATATCATGCTCCGCTGTGAAACTTTCAACCAGCAGCGCAGACAGGGCATTCAGTACTTCCTTGTTTGGATAGTCTAAGTCATATCCATCAACCCCCTTCATTTTCCGCAGGCTCAGATAACCGGTCTGATAGAAGAAATATTCAGGGGGTACTTTGTCAATTTCATAAGATGGGGCCATAAGGCTATTTAGATCAACAGGTATACCCCTTAATTCCTCGATAATAACCCTTTTACCTCTGATATATTCAGTTAATGCCTTTGTACTGCCGGAATCAATCCAGTAATTAAAAAATGGATAGGGTGGATTCATAAAAAACAGCGCCATTGAATAAGGATTATAAAGGTAGGTTTTCCCGTCAAAGGAAAATCCGTCATAGTAGTCGCGAATACGATCGGTCATGTCTTTCATAGTGGTGCCATACACCTTGGCAGCGTCTTTGAGATAGGCAGCAAAGTATTTTTTTACTTCATTTTCCGTGAAACCGACGATTGCACTGTATACTTCCATTCGCGAGATGTCGGTTAAGTTGTTCATAGAGGAAAACATGCCCATTTTGGTGAATTTCGAGATGCCCGTGACAAAAATAAACCTCAAATACTGTTCATTAGGTTTTATCTGGCCATAAATGTTGCGAAGCAATTCGCGGGCGCGCTCGGCCTTTTCGGGATTAGCAAAAAAATCAAGATGCGCTTTGTCATATTCATCAATCAAAAGCACAATGCGTTTGCCGGTCTTCTGAAATAATTCAAAAATCAAGCTCTCAAAAGCTGCCGCGGGTGTTAGCCCCTTCTCCAGTTTCACACCCCTGACCTTTGCCTCTGTGTACATGATTTGCTGCATGCTTTGAATCATTGCCTCTTCGCCGTATGCAGTTTCGATTCTGCTCATATCCAGGTGAATCACCGGACAGGGCTCGTAGTCGGGGCGTTCCATCCACTCGGCTGCTGCGAGGCGGCCTTCACCCACGGTGCCGTCGAAGAGCTCTTTCTTGCCGGAAAACATCGCTTCCAGGGTGAAGACCGTGAGGGACTTCCCGAAACGGCGTGGTCGGGCAAGGAAGTAGATGCTCCCATTGTCTATAAGGTCTACCAGGTACTGGGTCTTATCTACATAGAGATAACCCTCCCTGCGAATCGCTTCAAAGACCTGCTTGCCGGCAGGCAGTTTGGGCAGGCGCCGCTTGTTTCTCGTTTCCATACATCCTAGTCTAGCACATTACCCCCAAAAGCGTCAAGCCCTCAAGGTTGTGCCGCCCAGAAAGAGGCTGCTAGCCAGCCAGCCATTCGTCCAGGCGTTGATGCTTTATCGCACTACCTGTAAGCCGAAGTGCTTCTCTATCGGGTCGAAGTCGCGGTCGTGGTGGAGCAGGGCGAGGTCGTTTAGTATGCAGTAGGCGGCGATGAGGCAGTCGTTAGGTTTGCGGATGGTGATGCCTTTGGTACGCAGGCTGCGGAAAATTTCCGCACTCTTGACTTTCGGGTTGAAAAAGTCTATCCAGACTGTGCTATCGGGCAGCACATTGTCGCGCAGTTCAGGCTTTGGGATCATAGCCGTCGAAGAATGGGTTCTCATCGCCAATCACCTTTTCCGCTTTGATGGATGCCTCGCGCCATTTAGCGCCTGTTATGTAGTGATCCACCGTCATCTTCACCAGTTCCTGAACATTGTTAATGCCCGAGAGTTTCTCCGCCCGCTTCACGGTGCGTTCACTTAGTTCGATCGTTGCCGTCATATCACAGCCTCCATACCTTCAACTATAGCACATCCCCCCCCAAAAAGTCAACCCCCTCTTCCCCCCCCGGGTGCACTTTCTTTTTGGGGGTAATTAACAAAAGAGGGGAAAAGGAGGTATAATAGGAGTAATCTCTGGGAGGGGATAAGACATGGAAAAAACAGATGAAGAATTAATTAAATGGG
>JAISIL010000101.1 GCA_031262035.1 Spirochaetaceae bacterium
GCCAATATCACGCTGGACGGCGCAACTATCAACCTCAATGGGGCAACATCGAGCACCATGCCGGCACTTACCACATCCGCAGTCCCCGCCATCGACATAATCCCGGACACGGACCTCGATGACACCACCATGACCACGCTCTACCTCACGCTGGAGGGCGCCAACGTCCTGAAAGGCGCGAACACGGCTTCGGGCGGCGGGGCTAACCAAGTTGAATGGGTTGTAAACGGCTCCGGGGCGGGCATCCACGTGCCGGACGGAGGCGGGTATCCGGATAGGAACCACAAACAAAGCTCTTACAGCAGCCATAACCCCGTCTCCAGAGCCAGCCTCACCATCAAAGGCTCAGGCAGCCTTACCGTGTGGGGCGGCTCGGGCTGCGCGGCCATCGGCGGCAACGCCAACGAGGGCTCTGGGCAAATCACCATCGACCTTGAGGATAACGGCAGCATCACTGCCTCGGGCGGCCAGACGGCGGCAGCTATCGGCGGCGGTTTCGGAGGGCCAGGCGGAAGCACGGATTCAGATAAGGACGGCGATGTTGATGACAACGGCGGCTTCATCAAGATCAAGAACGGCATCGTCACGGCTTATGGGGGGTATTCAATACTAACTACTGCTCGCGACCCCTTTGCCGTTGCCAACACCAACACGGGCAACAACCTCTACCCTTCTCAGTTATATTATTATTCTAGTAGCACAGACTACGCGTATGGCGGCGCGGGCATCGGCTCTGGCAGCGGGCTCGTCTGGGGTACGACGACGCCGCCAGTTGGTGTGCGTGATGGCGGCAATATCATCATTGAAGGCGGCACGGTTACGGCAAGAGGCGGTTATGGCGCCGCAGGTCTGGGTGGCGGTCAGTATTTCACGGGAGGCACTATCACCATTACAGGCGGCACGGTAACAGCCACAGGCGGTGGCGCTAGCTTAAGGGAAGGCGGCAATGTGAGCTTGGGCAGCGCGGGTATCGGCGGCGGCACTTTCGCGTGTGGCGGAACTATCAGCATTCAAGGGGACGCGACTGTGTATGCGCTGTCCGGGGGTAGAGGCGCAGGTATCGGCGGCGGCAATCAGGCCAGGATTGGTCATTACAACTCCACCCCGGCAGGGATCATAAGGATAGGCACAGAGTCGGGGAGCAGCCCCACCGTAGTAGCGATAGCGATGGTGTCAGTCAAGAGCGGCACTCAGTTTTACAACGGTAACAGCATCGGCGACGGCTGGGGGCCTAATGGGGATTCCACCAGTAAGACCGGTTCCGTTATTATCGGCGGTTCCGGCGCCACCCCCACGGTCATTGCCAACAAAGCGATTGGCAAACAGGACGGATATTTTGCTGACGGGTCGCTGAATTCTAATCCGAGCGGAACAACATTGAGCATCAATAGCGGCGTCATCTTCGCCAGTTCGTTCGAAAACAGTGACGGCACAACTTACACCGTCCCCGCCCTGGGCGGCTACAACTGGCTTGGCAGCACAACCGGCGCCACGGTGGTGAAAGACAGCGGCACCACCCCCTACGCAGAGGTTTATAGTATTCCCGATACCTCCTACGACACGCCCCCAACCAAAGCCAGCTTCGAGTTCCCCTACGGCAAGATTACGGTGACAGGCACCAAGCCCACCGTCGACCTGCCGACCGGGTGGAGCTGGGGGTCCTAAGGGGGGAAGAAGAAGATTGACCGCGAACCACGCGACGCATGTATGCGTTGACCTCGCGAACGATTGTTGAGAGAGCTATGCTTTCAAACAACAAGTTCGCGAGGTTGGCGAGGCGGTCCCTGAGCCTGTCGAAGGGTTCGCGGTTAATTCAGGGCAAAATCATTTAACTTTATAGTAACCACGAATAACACGAATGGCCTTCGGCCACACAAATTTTTACTTACTTATCATAGAATATTCGTGTCGGCGAAGCCGATTCGTGTATATTCGTGGTTGTTTTTTATGATTTCAAAGTTAAATGTTTTTGCCCTGGCGGTTCATTAAACGGGGCTTGACTTTTTGGGGGGAATGGGGTATAGTTAAGGGTGGAGGTTGTATATGAGTACACTATCGCTTGTTCAGGACATTGAAGCGCTGCCCTATGACTATATGCAGGAAGCCATAGACTTTATTGCATTTCTCAGAGAGCGTGTCAAGAGAATGTCGTATTCAAGGCCTGTGATGGACGAAAAGACAGAATTGGCACTTATCAACAAGAATGCTGACAAACTTAATGCTGAAGCGATGGATGTCCTTCGATTCCAGCAGGTGGATATATGAAACGCGGCGAACTCTACCGGGTTCACAACGCAACAAAGGAAGACCCAAAGCACTATCGGATCTTCCTGGTTGTGAGCAGACAGCTTCTGATTGATTCAAGGTTTTCGACGGTCATCTGTGCGCCAATCTATACAAATTATGAAGGTTATCCCACACAAGTTCCGCTCGGTATTGATGAGGGGCTCAAGCATGAAAGCGCCATCTATTGTGATAACCTGGCAAGTCTGCCCAAGTCTACACTCACTGATTTTGTTGGCACCCTATCGGCGGCAAAAATGCAGGAAGTTGATTCCGCCCTGCGTGTTGCGTTACAGATATAATCCACCGACTACGAGGCCAGCATCAACGCCGCCCTCCGCCGCGAAATGGCCGCAGCGTAAGGCTTTTTTTGTGTAAAGCTACTTGATTTTTTCCGCAGAATGGGGTATAGTTGAAGGTATGGATTTTGACTGGAGCCCAAAGAAAGAGCGAGATAACATTGATAAGCATGGTGTTGATTTTGTACAAGCACAGAAAGCATGGGATGATCCGGACCATATCATTTATAGAGATAAAAAGCATATAAAAAGAGGCAAGGAAGTAAGAAAATTTTGTATTGATCATGATGGAAGGGGCGTGCTCACGGTGCGTTTTGTAAATCGTGACCATAAAGTTCGGATTTTTGGAGCAGGTTATTGGTACTTTGGAAGGGAGTTATATTATGAGTAGAGTATTAGAAAAGCCGGAAACGGTTGAGTACACGCGGGAGCCATTTGGGGTAAAACGAGCTCTCAAGCGTTCTATTCGGCTAAGCAAAGAGGAAGAAGCTGCTTCCTATGGGGTCTCCATAGAAAACCTCGAGACTTTTATTGCAAATAAAACCAGATCCATCACTTCTGACAGTATTAGTGTGGATGACTTTTCCGCTTCCTTCATTCTCAACAAAGCAAAGACCACACATAAAACCACAGCAGAAATAGTGCATGAAATGGTCCAACACGAAATGGCCTTCGCGTAAGCCCACGCCCTACGGAGTAGACTCAATTTTTAATTACTCTTTTTTTTACTAAGCACCCTTGCAAAGAATTCTGATTTCTACTATAATAAGACTTAAGGGCAAGTTTGCCCGGGGCAGGTTTGCCCTTAAAGTTTATTTAATACGAGGTTAGCAATGTCAGAGAAGAAAATGGTTATGATTGACGGCAATACCGCTGCGGCTTATGCGGCGCATGCCCTCTCCGAGGTAATTGCGATTTATCCGATTACCCCTTCAAGCCCCATGGGCGAGCTTGCCGATGATTATTCGGCACATGGACGGAAGAATATCTGGGGAACCGTTCCTCAGGTAGTTGAGATGCAGAGTGAAGGCGGCGCTTCGGGTGCTGTTCACGGGGCGCTGACAACCGGTGCTCTGTCGACGACCTTTACCGCTTCGCAGGGCCTCCTTTTGATGATACCCAACATGTATAAGATTGCAGGCGAGCTTACGCCGACAGTCTTCCATATTGCGGCGCGCGCCCTGGCCACATCGAGCCTTTCGATTTTCGGCGACCATCAGGATGTTATGGCCTGCCGTGCAACAGGCTGGGCGATGCTGGCATCGAATAGCGTTCAGGAAGTTGAAGATATGGCGATTATTTCCCATGCTGCAACACTGAAGGCTGAGGTTCCCTTCCTTCATTTCTTCGATGGTTTCCGCACTTCGCACGAGTTGCAGAAGGTTGAGGAAGTCCCCTACGAAATCATGAAGAAGATGATTGATGATGACCTGGTTCGCAAGCACCGGTCGAAGGGTCTTACCCCCGAAAAGCCGATGATTCGCGGTACTGCACAGAACCCCGACACCTATTTTCAGGGGAGAGAAGGGGTAAACGAGCATTATTTGAAGGTTCCCGCCCTTGTGCAGGAGACAATGGACGAATACGCAAAACTCACCGGCCGTGCTTATCATCTTTTTGACTATTTTGGTGCACCCGATGCCACAAAAGTAATCATTATCATGGGTTCAGGCGCTGAAACAGCAGAAGAAACCGTTGAATACCTGATGGCCAAGGGCGAAAAGGTTGGTGTCCTGAAGGTTCGTCTGTATCGGCCCTTTGATGCAAAGGCATTTGTCGCAGCCCTTCCCAAAACATGCACCTGCGTGGCCGTTTTGGACAGGACAAAGGAACCGGGCAGCCTCGGTGAGCCGCTTTATGAAGATGTTGTCACTGCCTGCGAAGAAACAGGGCGCAAGGATGTTCATATTGTCGGAGGGCGCTACGGTTTGGGTTCAAAGGAATTTACCCCGGCCATGGTTAAGGCAGTCTTTGACATGCTCGGTCCCAAGGCGGAACACGGCTTTATCGTCGGTATTAAAGATGATATCCTTGGAAAGAGCCTCGATTACGATCTAAACTTCCATATTATAGAAGAAGGTATGACCCAGGCAATGTTCTACGGGCTTGGTTCTGACGGAACAGTCGGCGCCAACAAGAACTCTATCAAGATTATTGGCGATTGCCGGCCCGATCTTGCAGCACAGGCCTATTTCAGCTATGACTCGAAGAAATCAGGCGGCTTTACTATCAGCCATTTGCGCTTTGGGAAGAAGGCGATTCGCCGGCCCTACCTGATTACCGCTGCGGATTTCCTTGCCTGCCATAAATTTTCTTACATGGAAACCCTCGATATGCTCCAGTATGCCAAAAAGGGTTCGACCTTCCTTTTGAACAGCCCCTTTAAGGCAAATGAAGTGTGGAAAGAGATTCCCGTTGAGGCACAGCAGCAGATTATTGACAAACAACTCAAGTTCTATGTAATTGATGCGGCCGAAATTGCCCGTAAATGCGGTATGGGGAACCGAACCAACACCGTTATGCAGACCGCCTTCTTCAAATTGGCAAAAATTCTTCCCGAAACACAGGCTGTGGAAGAAATGAAGCATCACATTGAAAAGAGTTACGGCAAAAAAGGTAAGGACATTGTCGAAAAGAACTACAAAACCGTAGATGCATCCCTTGATGCAGTGGAAGAAGTGAAGTATCCCGGCAAGACCGAAGGGGACATTCACATGAAAAAGCCCTTTGCCGGTGCAAAGGACAAGTGGATTCAGGAAACCCTTGGCGCTATTTCTGTGCAGGAAGGGGATAAAATTCCTGTTTCAAAGATTCCTGCCGACGGCACATTCCCCACAGCAACAACCCAGTATGAAAAACGGGCAGTTGCAGAACGGGTGCCCCAGTGGAACCCCGATGTCTGTATCCAGTGCGGCAAGTGTGCGGCAGTTTGTTCCCATGCCTGTATCCGCATGAAGTATGTGTCGGACGCAGATGCAACAAAGGCTCCGGCAGGCTTCCAATGCGTAGAAGGCAAGGCGCAGGACAAGGGCAAGAAAGTGACCCTCTGCATCAGTGCCGAAGACTGCATGGAATGTGGCGTCTGTATCAACCAGTGCCCGATGAGCAAGCCCGGAACAGAAAAACCGGCGCTCGCATGGAAATCCTACAGCGATGATGCTGAATACCATGACCAGCAGGCAAAGGCCTGGGATTACTTTA
The DNA here is from genome assembly GCA_031262035.1 of Spirochaetaceae bacterium. Taxonomy (GTDB): domain Bacteria; phylum Spirochaetota; class Spirochaetia; order Treponematales; family Breznakiellaceae; genus JAISIL01. The sequence continues at coordinate 5,784 of JAISIL010000101.1, forward strand.
TGGGCCTTCCCGAAGCTCCTGCCTCAGACCTGAATCTCGGCGCCGTCAAAGGTTTGGCCTTTAAACGACCCTTGTTTGAATTCAGCGGTGCATGCGGCGGCTGCGGTGAAACACCTTATGTCAAACTGATGAGCCAATTGTTCGGCGACCGTGCGGTTATTGCCAATGCAACCGGTTGTTCTTCAATCTACGGCGGCAACCTTCCCACCACACCTTATGCACAGCGTGCAGATGGACGCGGGCCGGTTTGGTCTAACAGCCTTTTCGAAGATGCAGCAGAATTCGGCTACGGTATGCGGCTCACGAGCGACAAACTTGCAGAACATGCACGGGAAGTTGCGAAACAGGCCATTGATGCAGGTATTGCACCTGAATTATTGAATAAAATCCTTGGAAATACACAGGCAGATGATGCGGCAATTGAACAGCAGCGTGCCTGGGTTGATGAATTAAAGGCAAACCTGAAAGGCCAAACCGGGGAACCAGGGAAGATGCTTCTTTCGCTTGCAGACCATTTCATTAAACGTTCGGTCTGGATTCTTGGCGGTGACGGCTGGGGATACGATATTGGCTATGGCGGCCTTGACCATGTGCTTGCCAGCGGCCGTAATGTCAACGTGCTCTGCCTTGACACCGAGGTATACAGCAATACCGGCGGGCAGATGAGTAAGGCAACACCGGTTGGCGCTATTGCAAAGTTTGCAGCAGGCGGAAAAGACATTGTAAAGAAGGACTTAGGCGCAATGGCCATGAGTTATGGTTATGTGTATGTTGCACATGTTTCAATGGGCGCAGATATAAACCAGACCATTAAGGCATTCCGTGAAGCAGAAGCCTATGACGGCCCCTCGATTATCATTGCCTATAGCCATTGTATTAACCACGGCATCAATATGGCACAGGGTTTGGATCAGCAGAAGTTGGCAGTGACCACCGGTTTGTGGCCGCTCTACCGCTACGACCCGCGCCTTAAAGACCAGCAGAAGAACCCCTTCCAGTTGGACAGCAAGGAAGGCAGCTATCAGCTTGAAGACTTCATGTATAACGAGGTCCGCTTCAAGAGCCTTAAAGCCGCCAACCCCGACCGTGCCGATGCACTACTTGCCAAGGCAAAGAAACAGGCCGAAAGGGTGTATAAGGAATACAAGTATATAGCGGATAGGCCGTTCTAAGAAAATATGCTCCTCCCCCCTTGCGGGGGAGGCTGGGTGGGGGGTGAATAGAATGACCTATACGCACCCCTCCCCCAACCCCTCCCGCAAGGGGAGGGGAGTAAGGTTTTATTTAGGATATTATTTCTAATTAGCCACCGAGAAACGCAGGGAATTGTTCCAAGGTCGGGTATTTGTTAAATACCTCTTCGGCCTTGCGAATGGTTTCCTGCGCTTTTATTTTTGCCTCTTCTATTGCGCCTGATTTTTCCAGCGCTTCTATCAATTGTTCTGTTTCAGGTGTTGTAAGTCCGTTTTGTGCGGCCGCCTGGAAACATTTTTCTACAAAGGCCGCATCACTATTCTTTTCTTTCAAATATATAATGATAGGCAAGCTTCGTTTGCCTTCTACAATATCGTCACCCCTTTGCTTGCCCGGTAAACCTTCACGGAGATTTTTAACATCGTCCAGTATCTGGAAACCGAGGCCGAGATTTAGAGCCCCTTCAGCAAGTTCATCAAGTAATGCATTGTTGTTACGTTCTCTCCCCTCCCTCTGGGAGGGGTTGGGGGAGGGCTCAAAACCTGCTGCAAGTGCCCCTATACGAACAGCCAACTCGGCAAGTGTGCCGGTTTTTGCCTTGCACATAAGTTCATAGTCTGCCACACTGGGAACCGGGTCTTTCGTAAGACTTGCACGGTGCCAACTGATGTCCAGGGATTGCCCAAAATGCAATTGCCGCAGCCTGCTCGCCCATAAACTATATGCTTTTAGTTTTTTTTCAGGGTCTACATCCCAAGTATCTATGCAGGCTGTTGAAAGAAAATATAGAAACGAACCAGAATTAATCGCCGTATCTTCCCCATACAAGCAATGAATAGCCGGTTTCCCCCGCCGCAACACCGATGCATCTTCAATATCATCATGCACCAGGCTTGCATTGTGGCTAAACTCCACAAGGGGCGTTAAGTGAAAGGCTGCATCGGCAACCCCCCCCCCAGCCCCCCCCGAAAGGGGGGGGGAGGAAGGGCATGAAGTTGTTGCATCTATTTACTACATTACCCCCCCCCTTGCGGG
>JAISIL010000015.1 GCA_031262035.1 Spirochaetaceae bacterium
TAGAAATGAGCATGGGGCAGATGGTGCAGGATGTGAAGCTTGCAACGCTGGAGCAGCCGGACGGAAAGCGTTCTTCTGTTGATTTATTGAGCCATTCAGGCGGGGTCGTGCCCACAGAAGAAGAAGTCTATGCGGCGGCACTGGCGATTGCAGGAAAATGAGGTTGAACGAGGTATTATATGGAAACTTTAAAATATAAGCGTCCCGAAAGCTTGTCGAAGACGCTGACAAAATATTGCGGAGGTTGCGGACACGGGGTTACTACCCGAATTATCTGCGAGGTAATTGATGAACTGGGGATGCGTGCAAAAACAATTATCACAAACCCGGTAGGTTGTGCTATTTTTGCAGACCTTTATTTCGATTTCGATTCGGTTCAGCCGCCACACGGAAGAACGCCTGCGGCGGCAACCGGGGTAAAACGTATTCTCCCCGACCATTTGGTTATCTGCTACCAGGGCGATGGTGACATGGCTGCCATTGGAACCGCCGAAATGGTTCATGCGGCAAACCGTGGCGAAAAATTTACCACCATATTTGTCAACAATGCCATCTACGGCATGACAGGCGGGCAAATGGCTCCGACTACCCTGGTTGGTCAAAAGGCAACTACCGCCCCGCATGGCCGTGACCCTATCGAAGCCGGCATGGGTTACCCGATTCGGGTGGGCGAAATGCTTGCCACACTGGATGGCACAAGATACATCGCAAGGGGCGCTACCAATACTGCTGCGAATATCCGCAAAACAAAGCAGTATATCAAAAAAGCCTTTGAGGCACAGCTTGCAGGTATCGGCTGGACAATGGTTGAAGTCCTTTCGCCCTGTCCTACAAACTGGGGAATGAGCCCCTCGGATGCCTGTGATTGGCTTGAACAAAAGATGATTCCTGTCTTTCCCCTGGGAGAGATTAAGGACACTTTGAAATCTGACTCCTCCCCCCTGAGGGGGGAGGCCGGGAGGGGGGCTTTATGACCGAAAAAACATTATTTGCAGGCTTTGGCGGCCAGGGCGTTATCAGCCTTGGCCAGATTTGGATATACTGCGGCATGAAAGAGGGAAAGAATGTAAGCTATTTTCCCTTTTATGGTGCCGAAAAGCGCGGCGGCATTGCCCGTGCCGGTGTTATTGTAAGCGATGAAGATATTGCAAGCCCGGTTGTGTCCATTGCCGACTCGGCAGTAGCCTTAAACGAAGATTCCCTTGAGGCTTGTGAAAGCGCTCTACGGAAAGACGGCCTTCTCTTACTCAATTCCGGGCTTATTCAGCATGAACCAAAACGAAAAGACATTCGGGTGGTGAAGCTTGACATGCAGCATATCTCCGAAGACATCGGGGGAAGCCGCTATGTCAACATGGTAGCCCTTGGCGCCTGCGCAAAACTCACCGGCGCACTGCATCTGCAAGACATAGAGAACATCCTTAAAGGCTATTTCACCGAAGATAAGAGCAAGTTCATACCGGCAAATGTCAAGGCAATCAATGCGGGATATCAAGGAGTATAGAAAAACCACGAATGACACGAATAGCGCTTCGCGCTACACGAATAGATTATATTTTCAATTCGTGTCGGCGAAGCCGAGTCGGGTGTATTCGTGGTTTTAAATCAACGTGCCCGGATATAATACCGTGTTCTTCGGTATTACAACAATCCCATCAACAATATGATAGTGCCCAAAATTACCGTCCTGGCGGACCATGTTGTCTATGCCGATGCGGCAGCCTTCGCCTATACGGGCATTTTTGTCGATAATTGCATTCTTGATGATGCTTCCCTTGCCGATGCCGACATTGGGAATACGGCCTTCGGCATTTTGTTGCTTCTGTTCCTCAGTTTCGTAGTAGTCGGCACCCATGCAGATAACACCATTGAGGCTTGCCCCATTTTCTATGATGGTGCGCACACCAACGATGCTGTTTGTAATTGAAGCATTGGTAATGATACAACCCTCGGCAGCAATCGCCTGGTTCATATTGGAAAAGTTCATCTTCGAAGGGGGCAGGTTACGGCTGTGTGTATATAAAGGCCGGTTTTCATCATAGCAATCAAACTGGGGCTTTATTGAACAAAGGTTAAGGTTTGCCTCATAGAAGCTTTTTATTGTCCCAATGTCCTCCCAATAGCCGTCAAAAAGATAGGCCCCCACCTTTACCTTCTTGGTTTCCGCCGGGATAATTTCTTTACCAAAGTCGGTAAGCTCATTATCCAGAGCCGCCTCCATTGCATCTGCATTGAAAATATAGATACCCATGCTGGCAAGATACTGGTCGCCGGCATTTTTATCCATCTTCAGTTCATCAGGAATTTTAAAGTCAGAGATATCTTTGCTTGGGCCGGGTTTCTCCATAAACTCGGTTATCTCATTGTTTTTATTCACCTTCATAATTCCCAAAGCGCTAGCCTCATCACGGGGAACAGGCTTGCTGGCTATAGTGATAGCAGCGCCGGACTTGACATGCTGATCAAGAAAATCCTCAAGGTCCATGCTGTAAAGCTGGTCACCGGAAAGGATAAGATAATACTGCGGATTATGACTTTTAAAGTGAATCAGGTTCTTGCGAACGGCATCGGCCGTGCCTTCGAACCAGGTCGAATGTTCAAAAGTCTGCTCTGCAGCAAGAACTTCGACAAATCCCTTGGAAAAGGAATCAAAGTGATAGGTCCTGTTCAAATGCAGGTGCAGGGAAGCTGAATTAAACTGGGTTAAGATATAAACCTGTTTAAAACCGGCATTAATACAGTTTGAAAGTGGAATATCGACCAGTCTGAACTTCCCTCCAAAGGGAACTGCCGGTTTCGCCCTTTCCTGTGTTAATGGATATAAGCGGGTGCCTTTGCCGCCGCCTAATACTATTGATAAAACATTAGCAACATTAGCCATATACTACCTCATATTTTCAATTACCCTCATTATAGCATATTTAATAAAAAATGTAAATACAGTATAATAAAAAAAATGAATGAAACGAGCAAGCTCAATGCAATCTTGAGCGACCCGGCCTTTGCCGATAATATCGTTTGCGACCGGCTTATTCCGGCACGCCCTGCCGACTATGTGCCTTTCCCGGCAGAAGTAAACCCTCAGCTAAAAGAGGCCTTTGAAAGCCGGGGAATTACAAGGATTTATTCCCACCAGGCAGAAGTATGGGAGAATGTCCATGCAGGCCATAACACAGTAGTCGTTACCCCAACAGCCAGCGGAAAAACCCTCTGCTACAACCTGCCCGTGCTGAACAAACTACTGGAAGATGAAAGCGCGCGGGCGCTGTATCTCTTTCCAACCAAAGCGCTCAGCCAAGACCAGCAAAGCGAATTAAATGAGATAATAAGTAGCAAGGAGCAAATAATAAGTAGCAAGGAGCAGGTAGCAGGTAGCATCGTGGAAGAAAAATGTGCTACCTGCTACCTGCTACCTGCTACTTCCATAGTAACCTACGATGGAGATACGCCAGATTCACTTCGTATCGCCGCCCGCGATACTGGTCGTATCGTTATTACCAATCCGGATATGCTTCATGCCGGTGTTTTACCGAACCATACCAAGTGGTTAAAGTTTTTTACCAACCTGAAATACATTGTTATTGATGAAATTCATAGCTACCGGGGTGTTTTTGGAAGCCATGTTGCCAATGTAATTCGCCGTTTGCAGCGTATTACCGAATTTTACGGTTCCCATCCGGTGTTTATTATGTGTTCTGCCACAATAGGCAACCCAAAGGAGCTTGCCGAAGGCCTTATTGGCCGGCCGGTGAACCTGGTAGACAAAAATGGCGCTCCTTCAAGCGAAAAAAGGGTGATTCTTTACAATCCTCCTCTGGTTGATGCCGTGCAAGGCATTCGAAGAAGTGTTGTTAGCGAAAGCCGCCGTTGGATGCTGGCTTTTTTGCAGGCCGGGATTAAAACCATTCTCTTTGCACATTCCCGCATAAAAACAGAGGTTGCAGCCTCTTATGTTAACGAAGACCTGAAAAATATTAACACAGTAGGCGAAGACGGCAAGCCGAAGATTAAGGTTGAAGCATACCGCGGAGGGCTTTTACCCAACGAACGGCATGAGATTGAACGGGGCCTCCGGGAGGGGAACATACAAGGGGTTGTGTCGACCAATGCCCTGGAACTGGGTATAGACATTGGCGGCCTTGATGCAAGTATTGTCGCCGGTTTCCCGGGAAGCTTCAACAGCTTTTGGCAGCAATCGGGTAGGGCAGGGCGAAGGGGCGGCACCTCTGTCTCGGTGTT
>JAISIL010000069.1 GCA_031262035.1 Spirochaetaceae bacterium
CCCCCTACCGCATCGACCAATCAAAGTGCATCAAGTGCGGCCAATGTTTCGAGAGTTGTAAGTTCAAGTCAATTAATAGAGGTTAATTGTAGGGGCATAGTTAGTATGCCCAAAGGAGAATAATATGGTAAATTTAAACATAAACGGCAAGCCGGTTGAGGTTGAAGACGGGACAACAATCCTTGATGCGGCAAAAAAAATCAATATCAAGATTCCCACCCTGTGCTACTGTGCCGACCTTTCGGCCTGGGGAAGTTGCGGAGTCTGTGTTATCAAGAATGTGGCTCCCAATGGGGCGGCCCGTATGGCACGCGCCTGCACCACCGTTTGTGAGCCCAATATGAACATCATCACCCATGATGCAGAAATTAACAGCACACGGAAGACGGTTGTCGAAATGATTCTGGCAAACCATCCCAAGGACTGCCTTTCTTGTGCCCGCAACCAGAACTGCGAATTGCAGTCTGTGGCGGCAGAATTTGGCATTCGCCAGAGCCCCTTTGCTGAAAACATCAACTGGGCGCCGGTGGATGCCAGTTACGAAGAAGTGGTTTTTGAACGCTACAAGTGCATCTCCTGCGGCCGCTGTGTAAAGGCATGCCAGGAAATGCAGAATGTCTGGGCCCTGGAATACAATAACCGGGGCGATCAGACCATTATCGGCCCTGCTGCCGGAACAGAACTGGGTTCCAGCCCCTGCGTCCGTTGCGGCCAGTGTGCCAGCCATTGTCCGGTTGGGGCAATTACCACCCACAACCCTGTTGAAAAAATTGCAAAGGCCATTCAGGACCCGGAAATTACACCGGTTGTTTCGATTGCCCCGTCAATCCGCTCGGATTTAGGCGAGGAATTCGGCCTTCCCTACGGTTCAATCACCACCGGCAAAATCTACACGGCCCTTCGTATGCTGGGCTTTAAGCATGTGTTCGACACCAATTTTGCCGCCGATATGACCATTATGGAAGAAGGCACCGAATTGATTCAGCGCCTTACCAAAGGCACAGGCCCCCTTCCGATGTTCACTTCTTGCTGCCCGGCCTGGGTCGATTATGCGGAAAAACGCTACCACGATATGCTTCCCCATTTAAGCACGGCAAAAAGCCCGCAGGCAATGCAGGGCGCCCTGACAAAAAATGTCTGGGCCGAAGAAATGTGCATTAAAGCGGACAAGATTTTCCACCTTTCCATTATGCCCTGCACGGCAAAGGCCTGGGAAGCCCGCCGGAACAAGGATATGTATACATCAGGCGCCGCCGATACCGACCTTGTAATAACCACAAGAGAATTTGCCCAACTGATTAAAGAAGCGGGCATTGACTTTGCCAACCTCCCCGAAAGCGGAGCGGATAGCCCTCTTGGCCCCTACTCCGGTGCGGGGACTATCTTCGGTGCAACAGGCGGCGTTATGGAAGCAGCCCTTCGCACAGCCTATGCCCTGGTTGAAGGTAAGGAAATGCCCAACCCCGATTATATGCCGGCCCGCGGACTTGAGGGGGTAAAAGAAGCGGCCCTGACCCTTGGCGGCAAAGAAGTGCGCATTGCCATTATCCACCAGTTAGGCAATGTAGATGCGGTTATCCAGAAAATCCGTGGCGAAATTACTGCGGGAAAAGAGCCCTCCTATCATTTCATTGAAATAATGGCCTGCCGGGGCGGTTGTGTCGCAGGCGGCGGACAGCCCTACGGACCGACAGACGAAATCCGCCTCCTCCGTGCAAAGGCCCTTTACACCGACGATAAGGACAGCAAAGTCCGATGCAGCCATGACAACCCGCTGGTAAAAGAGATGTATTCCAAGCACCTTGGAGCGCCCTGCGGCGAAAAATCGCATCACTTGCTGCACACCCACTATGAGAAAAGGGAATTGTTTGCGTAAGGATTAACCGCGAACCACGCCGACCACGCGAACTTGTTGTTTGAGATAATAGATTTCGGACAACAAGTTCGCGTGGTTCGCAAGGTTCGCGGTTTTTTTACCACAGAATTTTTAAACCGTTTTCTTTATACTGCTCAAAGCAACTGTCCTTGCTAATTAGTGTCCAGCCTTTATTGATTGCCTGCCAGATAAGCATCCGGTCGAAGGGGTCTTTGTGGCCTTCCTTTAAGGGAAGTTTGTGAAAAGATGCTGCAATGTAGGGATTAATATCAACAACAGTATAACCTCTTGCAACACAACCTAATGGTAGACTATCAATATCAAAATCTTCCAAAGCCATTTTTCCAGTACCGATTTTTAGTGAAATTTCCCAAAAGGATAGCACACTAACATAAATGTTATTATTTCTGGATTGTATCGTTTGTAGAGACTTGGTCGATAATTTTTTTGGTTCTTTGACTGCCCAAATTAATGCATGAGTATCAAGTAATATATTCATAAGCCCTCATCATCTTTAAACCATTCATCAATATCTTCTTGAGTAAATTTACCGTCCCCTACCCATTCAAGTTTACCGACACCTTCAAGCCAGCCAACTTCTCTTTTTTGTGGTTTTGCCTCTAATTTCTTATACTTCTTGTAGGGCATAAATACTCCCACCGGTGTTCCCCGCCTACCGTAGAGAACCTCAACGGACTTACCATTACGGATCTTATCCAAGGCATCGGAAAAATGCGCCTTAAAATCGCTGACCATCATCTTAGTCATACTATATCCTCCTGCCCTTAAGTATAGCAAAAACGAGTAAATCTGTCAAGTAGTCTGTTTAGTTTATTTGTCTTATTAGTCTATTAGTTTTCCAACAAAGCCTTACCCCTTGCTATAGCCGCTTTCATATTATTGTCAAATTCATCAAGAGTTAAATATTTTCCACCACTTTTCCGGTAGGCTTCGGCAGCGGCGAGGCGTTCGGCACAGCCTGCTTCGCCGGGGAGCCCGCTTGGGGCTTCAAGCTCATCGTGTTCATCAAAATCGTCCACTTCGGCCTGATTTTTGGCGAGCCGGATAAGGTGCAAGGCCGCCATATTCTGTAAAATCTGCAAAACCGCCTTGTTTGCTACCTCAATAGTCATTGTCTGTCTCATATTATCATCTTAGCGGATTTTTATGCTTATGTCAATGGTAAGGAAACAGGCTTTACACATCCAATAGGCTCTCCAGGAGCCCATCCATTGACTCATCTATAGATGCCTCTGCGGCCTTGACCAGTTCGGCACGTCTGGAATTGATTATTTGGGAGAGTTCTGCATAGTGTTGGGCATTTGCCTGCCTGGTTTTCTCGCCTTGTTCAGTATTTTTACCAGTATTATCGCCATCTCCGGCCTTTGGGGGCATAAGCAGTTCGAAGGGGCTTATGTGCAGGGCCTTGGCAAGGGCGGCAAGGGTTTTGTCGCTGACCCAGGTTTTACATTGTTCTATGTCAGTCATGTAAGGAAAGGAAATGCCTGCTTTTTCTGCTAATTTGCTTTGCGTTAAATGCTGGGCTTTCCGTTCACACCGGATATTTTCAGATAAAATCTTTCTTAAATCCATACTGATAGCCATAAAATAATATTATGATATTATCAGATTTTTTCATTAAGGCTATTGACATTATTAGAAATATATGATATAATCATTGCTTAGTTGCACTTCATTTTTATGCCCTGCCTTTGACCGACCCTGGAAGGGTTATCAGCAAGAAGGACATAAAAAGAATCTGCATTATTGTTCCGGAATGTAGGTTTGTTGTAAAAATGAAACATCCAAAATAAACTATACGCCATAGGAGGTAAAACATGGCACGAGGTAAATTTAGGTTTGTAATGCTGGTATTGGGGCTGGCATTCACAGTCGTTTTAACAGGGTGTCCCCCGGATGGCCCTGGAACTGAACAACAGTATGAGGGTAAATTCATCTCCTCTGTATCAACTGGACTATCAGTAGGTGTTTATTATGAGGATGGGTCTACTACCCTTACCACGCTCTACAATAGTTATTCTGGTGTAACTCAACGAGGAAATAAAGAAACAGTGACTGCTTTTCTTGTGAGCCAGTTCGCAGACCCGATTAGTGGTGCAAGTATTGTAGCAGAAGTAGTAAATAATGCAGATGATTATGGTCTTAGTGCTGCTTTACTTGGTTCTAGTCCAAAATGGGCAGTTGCAATCAAAAAACTTTAAAGTCTGGATTCTTTTTGCTACCGGAACAGCAGGCGGGATAACCGCGAACCACGCAGACCACGCGAACTTGTTGTTTGAAAGCATAGCTTTCGGACAACAGGTTCGTGTTTTTCGAGGCAAATATTTACTTTTTTACTACCACGAATAACACGAATCGGCTACGCCGACACGAATAATCTACGATAAGTAATCGAAAATTCGTGTCCGCGAAGCGGTTTCGTGTTATTCGTGGTAGTTTTTCTTGTGATTTGAAAGTAAATGTTTTTGCCCTGCGCGAACTTGTTGTTTGAAATAGTAGCCTTCGGACAGCAAGTTCGCGGGGTTGGCGAGGTTCGCGGTTAATTAACCAAGGCAAATATTTACTTTTTTACTACCACGAATAACACGAATCGGCTTTGCCGACACGAATAATCAATGATTAGTGAGGACAAATTCGTGTGGCCGTCAGGCTATTCGTGTGATTTGCCGTAGGCAATATCATTCGTGGTTAATTAATTGATGCTACTTCGCAATAAGCCGTGTGTAACTACAACCGCCCCTTGATGGTTTCCGGCTCGGGGATGTCTTCGTAGCGGCCTGAGTTGTTCCAGTAGGTGTAGCCGGGGTTGCCGGCGTCAATGGTGCCTTCTACTTGCAGGCGGACATAGTTTTCGTTGTAATATTGGCGGTCGTAGGAGACATTGAGGTAGAAGGCCTGGATATAAGGGCGAACCAAAACCTTTCCCCGGGCAATTTGTTCGGTGCGGAGGGTGCCGGCGTAGTAGATACGGTAGGGACGGTCTATGGCAGGGGCATGTGCCAAAAAGGACTGCTCGAAGTGGCTGGGGTAATACATGGGGCAGATGATGTCTACATAGCGGGCAAGGAGTTCTATCTCCTGGCCGGTGCGGGCGCCAGTTCGATACCAGGAATTGGCGCCGTATATATCAATACTGATAGGCGATTGGATTCGCTCGCGGACATGGCGGAGGAATGAGGTCATAGCGCTCTCCTTATCCATGCCGGCGTCTTGCCAGCTATATTGAGCATCGGCAAGATTATCGCCATCGGTGGGGAAGCGGATATAATCAAACTGAATTTCATCAAAACCCCGGTTTTCCAGTTCGATAGAAAGGTCTGCAATGTAGTCCCAAACCTCTTCGGAATAGGGGTCAACCCAGGTTTCGTCGTAAAAGGTCTGTTCCAATTCGCCGGCATCGTTTTTTTCATAGTGATAGCCCCGCCATGGCCGGCCTGTTTGCCGGTCCTTTACCGCATATTTGCCGTTGTTCTTTTTTGCCAATTCCGGGTCCTTAAAGGCGACAATTCGTGCCACAGTCCACACGCCCATATCCTTAAAGGTTTTTAAGACCTTGTCTATATCCACAGGCCAGAATACCCGGCCTTTTTCGGCAAGGCCTGCATCCTTTGGCGTCCAGCGCAGGCGGCCATAGTCGTCCTTCATGTCAATAACTATCATGTTAAGGTTTTTTTCTTTGATAATATCCAGTATCGGCTGTAAGGTTTTGTCTTCCATGGCCCGGTTTGCAGGAACATACAAGCCTCTTTTGCCATCTGCAGCCAATATACGCGGGTTTTCCTTGTTTTTGAGGCCATTCAGGAGCCATAATTCCGATAAATTAAGGATAGCAGCATTTTGTTGCCGGTAGACAAGGCAATTAATGCCCTGAATTGACTTGTTTTGCCCGGAAAACCTTTGAACAAGGGCTTCAAGGTCGGGCCGTGAACGGACAAGGCCCCTGTTTTCCTGAAAAATACCATTTTCCTGGACAAAACTGATGCCGGAATTATCATCAAAGCTGTTTTTTTGGACAATTTTGTCCAAAGAGAGCGATTCACTTACCCCAAAACCACCGGCTTCAATGGCAGAGGCCGGTTTTAGAGGCCAGACTAAATTCCAGTGTTTTTTGCTCCAATCAAGACGGAAGATGCGGCTTCGAAAACTCATTGAGGCGAAAAGGGCCGGGGAATCAGGGCTGCCTCCGATGGCTATATCGGAAATTTCATCGGGATTGCCGGTAGTGATAAGGGTTTCCATGCCAAGGGGCACTTCTTCCCATTTTGCCTTGGCAAAATTGTTTGCTTTCGCAAAATTGTTTACAGCAGCAGAATTGCTTGCATTAGAAAAATTGCCTGCATTGGTGGTTGCCTGTAAATAGTGCACTCCGTATATGCTGTGCGAGGCAAATACCGTTAAAACAAGCTTTCCTTGTTCATTTGGCAGGTCTGCAAGGGCTACAGCCTTTATTCCATTGCTCTGGTAGGGGGGCATGCCCAAGGATTTCCAGGTTTTTCCTGCATTACCGCTTATAAATACACAATCTTTGGTTGCACAAGCCCAAATATTCTTGTTAAAAGGGTGTACTTCAAGGTCTTTTATGTCCTGCACCTCTGTTATGAAGCTTTTTTGCCCATTTTTGTATAGTTTGATGGTCTTTTTTGGAAGCCCTTCGGCTGAAAGCCTCCAGTTTTTTAGATTATTTGAAAAATAAGGCCCCTTATCTGTAAGGAGCGCCCAGCTTTCGACAAGGCCAAGGTTAGCGCCGGCGCTGCTCTCTGCATGGACAATCTTCCGAACCTCTGCCCCCTGCCAGAGCATCGTCGTCCTCCCCAGATTATCTGTAGAATACAAACCATCATCAGTCCCAATAAGAGCAAGCCAATTATCAGCACCCTGAGAAAATAGAGGAAAACAAGAAAAAAAGGAGGTTAATAAGAAAAGCACACAAACAAAAACCTTTGCGTACTTGGCGTTCTTTGCGTGAGACTGAAAAAATGCCCGGAAGATGCGGCGCGAAACATTGAGCGACGCCGAACTTCCATACATTTTTTTTCCTGCCCGGAAGAAGACTCGAACTTCCATACCACTAAAGGCACTAGTACCTGAAACTAGCGCGTCTACCAATTCCGCCATCCGGGCAAAAACACTCAATCACTTGCTAAGTCTAGCAGAAAAAGAAAAAAGTGTCAATACTTTGTGCTTGTAAAAATAATAATTTTTTTGTAATATGAAAGCAAGAGGTATATATGAAAGCATTGTTTATTGGCGGAACAGGGACTATCAGTATGGCCATTACAAGGCAATTACTGCTTGATAAGCACGACTTGTGGCTCCTTAATCGGGGAAATCGGGATAATGGTGGGGCAAAACAACTGAAACTCGATATAAATGATGAAAAATCGGTGGCAGAAGCGATAAAAAATGAACATTTTGATGTGGTGGCGGACTTTATTGCCTTTAAACCTGAGCAGGTGGAGCGTGATTTCAGGCTTTTTGCCGGAAAATGCAGTCAATATATCTTTATCAGCTCTGCTTCGGCCTATCAGAAGCCGGTTGGGTCCTATCTTATTACGGAAAGCACCCCGCTTGCAAACCCTTTTTGGCAGTATTCACGGAATAAAATTGCCTGCGAAGACTTTTTAATGGAAAAATACCGGGAAAATGGCTTTCCTGTAACGATTATCCGGCCAAGCCATACCTACGATGAGCGAAGCGTGCCCCTCGGTGTTCATGGGGCACAGGGTTCCTGGCAGGTGATAAAAAGAATGATGACCGGGAAGCCGGTTATTGTGCACGGGGACGGAACAAGCCTTTGGCACATGACGCAAAACCGTGATTTTGCCCGCGCTTTTATCGGTTTAATGCATAATATCCGTGCAATTGGCGAGGCGGTGCAGATAACAGGCGATGAAACCCTTAGCTGGAACCAGATTTATCACTGTATTTACAATGCTTTGAACATAAATGCTGAGAAAAACGGTAAAGGCCGCCTGCCCCCGCTAGAAATGCTCCACTTTGCAAGCGAATTTTTGGCTGCCCATTCGAAAAAATGCGGCCTTCACTATGATTTTACCGGCGGCCTCATTGGCGATAAGGCAAATTCAGTGGTTTTTGACAATACAAAACTGAAAAGGCTTGTCCCCGGCTACCATTCGAAGATTCGTTTTGACCAGGGAGTGCAGGAAACAATTGATTACTGCCTTGCCCACCCGGAATGCCAGAAAGAGGACCCGGATTTTGACCGCTGGTGCGATACATTAGTAGATATTCGGAAAAAAGCACTTGCATAAATTTACAATATCAGTATAATCTGAAACCATATGAGTTTATATAATCGTAGCTATGAGCATGACTCTTGTGGTATCGGATTCGTTGCAGACATTAAAGGCCGTCCTTCGCATGATATTCTAAAGCGCGGCCTTGAAGTTCTTGCCCGCATGGAGCACCGGGGAGCAGAAAGCGCCGACAATAAAACCGGCGACGGTTCCGGCGTCCTCTTGCAGATACCTGATGTTTACTATCGGTCTCTCGTTCCCGGCCTCCCCGAGAAAGGGCAGTATGGAACCGGACTCGTGTTTAACTCACGCGGAGGCGCAGAGGCGCTGAGTAAAATTGAGAAATTTGCAAACGAATCTAACCTTGAAATAATCACTTGGCGTGAAATAAAAGTAGAAAGCAATACCGCCGGCCCGATGGCTAGGGCCGCGGAACCAGAAATCAATCAAATCTTTCTCCGCGCCTCCGCGCCTCCGCGTGAGAATATTGATTTCGAATCACGCTTATATATCTTAAGAAAGAAAATCGAGAAAAATCTCGAAGGCGTCTATCTTCCCAGCCTTTCATCACGGACGATTGTGTATAAAGGAATGCTGACCCCAAAGCAGCTTCCCGATTATTTCCCCGAATTGAATGACCTGAAAATGGAAACTGCCGTTGCCCTTGTGCATAGCCGTTTTTCCACAAATACCTTCCCCGATTGGCCTTTGGCACAGCCTTTTCGTATGGTGGCCCACAATGGGGAAATCAATACAATAAAGGGAAACCGCTTTTGGATGGCCGCTCGTGAAGCCGATTTTGACGAGGCCTACCGTCCTATTATACAGGAAGGAATGAGTGATTCTGCAAGTTTCGATAATGCACTGGAATTTTTGGTAATGGCATGTGGGAAAACCCTTCCCCAGGCGCTTATGATGCTGATTCCCGAAAGCTGGAATGACCGTAACCCCATTCCACAGGAACTGAAAGACTTTTATGCCTTCCATGCCTGCCTCATGGAGCCCTGGGACGGGCCTGCATCCATGGTCTTCTGTGATGGCCGTTATGTCGGCGGCACCCTCGACCGTAACGGCCTTCGCCCCAGCCGCTATACGGTAACCAAAAACGGCCTTATCATTATGGCAAGCGAAACCGGCGTGCAGGATATTCCCCCTGAAGATGTAGAATATAAAGGAAGATTAACACCCGGCAAGTTGCTTCTCGTTGATTTAAAAGAAGGCCGCATTATCCCTGATGAAGAAGTAAAAAAACAAATCGCCCTGGCAAAACCATACAGTGATTGGATTGCGAAGAATTTGATTACGCTGGAGCAAGGAAAGATAAGTAGCAAGGAGCAGGTAGCAGGTAGCAATGGGAAAACCAATAACAGCGAACCTGCTACTTGCTACCCGCTACTTGCTACTTCCTTTGGTTATACTCGCGAAGACATCGACCGTATCATCATTCCTATGGCGCAGAATGCACAGGAGCCTATCAGTAGTATGGGGACGGATACTCCATTGGCGGTATTGAGTGAAAAGCCGCAGCGGGTGTTCAATTATTTTAAGCAGATGTTTGCCCAGGTTACCAACCCGCCAATTGACTCTATCCGTGAAGACCTGGTGATGACGCTGACCAGTTTTGTCGGCCCGCGAAAGGGCCTTGCCGATGAGACAGAGGATGTTTGTAAGCGGATAAAGGTGCTGACGCCGATACTTACCGATAGCGAGTTGGCTGCGTTGTTAGAAATAAAGGGGTTTAGTAACAAGACTATTGATATTACATTTGAAATAAGTAGCAGGGAGCAGGTAGCAGGTAGCATCTGTGCCCTGGAAAAAGCCGTAGACACTGTGGTCTATGAGGCCATTGAGGCAGTGAAATCCGGTGTATCATTGTTGGTTCTATCTGACCGGAAAGCGGCTGACTTGCTACCTGCTACCTGCTACCCGCTACCTTCATTGCTTGCTGTAGGCGCCGTGCATCATGCTTTGATTGAGGCCGGGTTGCGGACAAAGGCTTCTATTATAATTGATTCGGCTGAGCCACGGGAAATAATGCACTTTGCACTGCTTTTTGGCTATGGGGCCGACCTTATTGTTCCTTATGGAGCCCTTTCGGTAATACGGGAACGGGGAATTGAGGACGGCGAGGCGCATTACATTAAGGCCCTTTCCAAGGCGATGCTGAAAATAATGAGTAAGATGGGCACCAGCACTATCCGCTCCTACCGTGGCAGCCAGCTCTTTGAGGCCCTCGGTTTGGGACAGGAAGTAATAGACAAGTGCTTTAAAGGCACAGCAAGCCGGATTGGGGGTGCGGGTTTTGCGGAGTTGGAAGAGGAGATAAGTAGTAAGGAGCAAGTAGTAAGTAGTAAGGAGAAGATTATTAGCAGCGAACTTACTCCTTACTCCTCACTCCTTACTACTTACAAAGATGTCGGGCAATACAGGTGGCGGAAACATGGTGAGAAACATGCATGGAATCCGGAGACAATATATCTTCTGCAATGGGCAACAAGAACTGCCGACTATGATAAATTCAAACAATTTACCGCTGCCATAAATACGCTGAACCAATCACCTCATGTAATTCGCGGTTTGCTAGATTTCCAGCCCCTCCGCGCCTTCGCGCCTTTGCGTGAGCCTATTCCTATTGCAGATGTCGAGCCGATAGAAGCAATAATGAAACGCTTCACCACCGGCGCTATGTCCTTTGGTTCTATTTCAAAAGAAGCACATGAGACTATTGCCGAGGCGATGAATTCTATCAATGGGCGTTCCAATTCTGGGGAGGGCGGAGAGGCTCCGGAACGTTTTGAGCGCTTGTCCGATGGGCGCTGGCTTCGTTCTGCTATTAAGCAGATTGCCTCAGGCCGTTTCGGGGTGACATCAGAGTATCTGGCTAATGCCATTGAACTTCAGATTAAAATTGCTCAGGGGGCCAAGCCCGGTGAGGGTGGCCAGCTTCCCGGGCCGAAGGTTGATGCAATGATTGCAAGAACGCGGCACTCGACGGCCGGGGTAACTCTCATTAGTCCGCCGCCGCATCATGATATCTATTCAATAGAAGATTTAGCGGAATTGATTTTCGACCTGAAAAATGCAAACCCGGAAGCCCGTATCAGTGTAAAACTGGTATCCGAGGTGGGTGTGGGAACGATTGCAGCCGGTGTGGCAAAGGCCCATGCCGATAATATCCTGATTTCAGGCTACGATGGCGGCACCGGGGCAAGTCCTCTTTCCAGCATACGCCATGCAGGCATACCCTGGGAGCTTGGTTTAAGCGAAACCCATCAGACCCTTGTCCAAAACGGCTTGCGCGGCCGTGTTCGCCTGCAAACAGACGGACAACTGAAAACCGGGCGCGACATTGTTATAGCCGGCATGCTCGGTGCTGAGGAATTTGGCTTTGGAACGGCAGCCCTGGTTGTTATGGGTTGTGTAATGATGCGTAAATGCCATGAAAACACCTGTCCCATGGGTGTGGCTACCCAGGACCCGGAACTCCGGAAACGCTTTGCCGGAAAAGCTGAGTATTTGGTAAATTACTTCAGGTTTTTAGCAGAAGAAGTTCGGGAAATTATGGCAGAGTTGGGTATTCGTAAATTTGATGACCTTGTAGGTCGGACAGAATACCTGGTACAAAGGCAAGTAGGAAGTAGGAAGGAGGAAGTAGGAAGGGAAAACGAAGAATCTGGAAACAAAAAACTTCCTACTTCCTACTTCCTACTTCCTACTTTACTGCCTACTTTAAAAGTTTCCAAGATAGATCTTTCTGCTATCCTTCACAAAGAAGAGGGGCCGGATTATATTGCGGGGGGGAAGGACCTCTTCTGCACACAAAATCAGGTGCATAAGATAGACAATGTGCTTGACAAGGCCCTTTTGGAAAAATGCCTTCCCTCATTTGAGAACAAGGCGCCGGTTGCCATTCAGCTTCCAGTGAAAAATACCGACCGTGCTGTTGGGGCGATGCTTTCATACGAGGTAAGTAAGCGTTTTGGCGGCGCGGGGATTCCCGATAACTTTATTACGGCAGACTTTGCAGGCAGTGCCGGGCAGAGTTTTGGGGCCTTTTTGGCAAAGGGAATTACTTTCCGGCTTGCAGGCGATACCAATGACTATTTGGGAAAGGGCCTCAGCGGCGGCCGCTTGGTATTGACCCCTCCCCAGGGCTCTTCGTTTAAGACCAATGAGAATATCATTACGGGGAATACGGCCTTGTATGGGGCTACTTCCGGGGAGGCCTTTGTTGCAGGCATTGCCGGGGAGCGCTTCTGCGTGCGTAATTCCGGGGTGACGGCCGTGGTTGAAGGTGCAGGCGACCACTGCGCTGAATATATGACCGGGGGAAGGCTCATTGTTTTAGGGCCTGTTGGCCGTAACTTTGCTGCCGGTATGTCGGGAGGTATTGCCTATATCTATTGGCCGAAATCAGCAGACCCCAATGCGCTTCCCTTTAACTACTTTATGAACCAGGGGATGATAGAGCTGTCTGAGCTTGATTATGAAGATGATGAGGAATTTGTCAAAAGCTGGATAAGCCGGCATGTCTATTGGACAAACTCGGTATATGCAAAATCGATTCTTGATAATTGGGCAGAAGCCAAAAAAGATTTCATTAAGGCCTTGCCGGTAGAATACAAGCGGGCGACACAATTGCAGAAACTCGCCGAAATTGACCGGAAACTCTATGAAATCCGTGAGCGCGAAGGCCTGGAAACCAAGGTATAAGGGCTTAGACGGGTAGATTTTAGCTTATTATCGGAATTTTTTTTCCAAAACTTGAATTTTTTTTTCTTACCCACTAGACAAAATACGGGAAAGTATGTTATAATAGAGTTATTATTGTATTCTGGAAGGTGGAATGTATGAAAAAGGGGATTTTATTCATATTACTCGCGACGGTGATTACTTCTTTTGTCGTGGCTCAACAAAGTACTTGGGAAGGCAATGGCACTTGGTATCAGACCACTGCGCGAAACCTTTATGCCAAGCATGCAAATCTGCCCTTTGGTACTCGCCTAAGGGTAACAAACCTGGATAATAACAAATCGGTTATTGTTACTGTCAATGGGCGTATTCCCGACAGTCCTAATCAGCTTATTGATGTTGCCCAGCCTGCCGCTGAAAATATCGGTATGAACCAGACAGGGACAACACATGTTAAAATAGAAGTTCTTACCAGAGGGGCGGAGACGACAACGGCGCAGGCTCCGGCTGCGACCCCCCCTGCCTCGCAAACACCGGCAGCAGCAACACCGGCAGCAGCAACACCGGCAGCGGCAAGTCCGGCGCCGACACCTGCTCCGAGTACTCCCCAGCAGCCGCAACAACCTCAACCCCAGCCGCAACAACAACCCCAGCAGCAGCAACCTCAACCATCTACAACGGTATCACCTTCGCATCCAACAACTGCCCAGTCTGCATATCCTTCGCCGCAATCGCAGTCACCGGCTCCACAGTCCAGTTCGCCACAGTCTCCACAGTCCAGTCCTCAATCAACAACGGCTATGTCGCCGTCGAATGCATATCCTTCTCCTTCATCTCAGGCGCCGGTTCCTCAGCAATCGCCACAATCAACGGCGCCGGTAACCATTGCGGATACAGGCGGAGGACAAACACCGAGTTCCAGTTCTACCGAAGTGCAAACGCAGCTGTTTCCTTCCGGTGGCGGAGGTGGTGGCGGTGGCTATGGCTATGGCGGCTACCCCAATCCTCTTTCTGCATTTATGGGGATGTCTACAAGCAATAATAATAACAATAATATAGTGGTGCCCGGTGGCGGCGGAGGCGGTGGTTCTCCGGTGACTGTAGCTCCGACAATTAGTTCCCAGCCTTCGGCACAACCAAGCCAGCCGACAACTCAGCCGGGGTCTTCTTATCCGCAGCCCTATTATCAGCAACCTTATTATCAACAGCCTGCGGCACCTGTGTATCCTCCGTATCCGGCTTACCCGCCGCCTTCTTCGCCGCAATTGGCTTATCCGCCTCAGTATCCTCAACAAGCGTATCCACAACAGCCCTATTATCAGCAGAATCCCTATCAAAGCCCCTATCAGCAAGGTGGATATGGGCAAGGAATGTCCGGCTATGGGGCTTATGGCATGGGACAGGCGCCCATGTATGCCGGTAATGCTCCGGTAGCCGTTCCGGTTAATCCTGCGATGAATCCCGGGCAGTATTATATTATTACCCAGCCGGTAAGTCCCGGAATGGCTTCAATGGCGGCCAATAATAATAACCGCTATCCAGCCTCGCAGCAGCCTCAGATGCATCAGAGCGCGCCGGTTCTGCCGGTAGATGCAGCGCCTTCTTCCTCTACCAATGGACCCTTGAATAATTCTATCAATATAAATATCAATGTGGGAACAGATAAAAAGGCTTCTCCTTCGACTTCTGTTGATGTAAACGGTGAGCCCTTAAGTGTTCAGAATGGAACAGCGCGAACCAGCATCAATTATAATGATAGAGGAATGTATTTAGCACCGGAGCCCCAGGCTCAGCCAAGAAGGCCGGCTTCTTCTTCCTATTCAACAGGGTCGATAAAAATAATGCCTTCGTTGCCTGATCCTTCGAGCAACAGGAATTATCGGGTGCAGGTAGGGGCTTATTCCAGCATGGATTCGGTGCGGAGTGCAATTCAGCGGATTTATGATGCCGGCTATCAGGCCTACTATGAATCGACCGGTTCGCTTTATCGGGTAGTGCTGACCAAGGTGCCTGCCTGGCAGGTTTCACAGATTGCACAGGCTCTGGATAAAGCGGGCTTTAGCGAAATCTGGGTTCGACAGGAATAGGAGCCCGAAGGGCTTAAGAACGCAAAAGTATGAAAAACTTCACTTATCAGAATACCACCAAAATTATTTTTGGACGGGGCAGCGAGGAAGAGCTGGGCGTTGAGTGTGCCCATATTCTCAATGCAAATCTTCAGGATAAATCTGCAAAAAAGGTTTTGATTCACCATTCAGGGGGACATGCTCAAAGGTCGGGGCTTATCGATTTTGTAAAGGCGAAACTGGAAGGAGCGGGCGTTCGGTGGGTAGAATTGTCCGGCGTGCAGCCAAACCCCCACCTGGAACTGGTGCGAAAGGGTGTAGAATTAACCCGTGCCGGGGATATTGGCCTTGTGCTGGCAATTGGAGGCGGCTCGGCAATTGATTCTGCAAAGGCTATTGCCGCAGGAGCCTTTTATGAAGGCGATGTTTGGGATATGTTCAGTAAAAAGGCTGCCTGCAAAGGGGCCTTGCCGGTAGGGGTTCTGCTTACCATACCTGCTTCGGGGAGCGAGAATAGCGATTCCTGCGTGATAAGCAATAGCGAGGAACACTGGAAAAAGGGTATTCGAAGCGGCTTTGTCCGGCCGGCTTTTGCGATAATGAACCCCGAATATGCATTTACCTTGCCGCCTTATCAAATAGCCTGTGGTGTTGCCGATATTCTGGCCCATGTAATGGAACGATACTTTACTCGGGAAGAAGGGGTGGAACTGACCAATGAGCTTTGCGAAGGGCTTATGCGAAGCGTAATTCAGGATGCAAAAACGGTGTTTGATGAAAAGGGGCGGAAAGACTATTCGGCATGGGCCAATATTATGTGGGCAGGGACTGTAGCCCATAATAACTTTCTTGGTTTGGGCCGCGAAGATGATTGGGCAAGCCATCATTTGGAACATGAGCTTTCCGGTTTTTATGATATAGCCCATGGTGCAGGCCTTGCCATTATTTTCCCTGCATGGATGGCCTGGAATATTGAACAGGATAGGGGAACAAAAGAAGGCAATAAAATATTTGCCCGCTTTGCCGAAAAGGTTTGGGGTCTGCCCCATGAGAATGATGCTGATGCGATGGCGCTTAAGGGATTGCAGTGCTTGAAAGAATTTTACCGCTCAATGGGCCTTGCAACAAGCTTAAGTGAAGCAGGCATTCCTACAGATAAATTTCAAGAGATGGCAGCAAGCCTTACCCGCTTTGGCCCCGACGGCAAATATAGAAAAATAGATGCAGGGGCTGCAATAGAGATATATAAGCTAGCAACTTAACCCGTTCGCGTGGTTCGCGTGGTTCGCGGTTAATCCCCGTCAGCTACTAACGTTGCCTTTAATCCCCATCGGCAACTTTAGCAATCTCATCCATAGCGCCGGCGAGTTCTTTTGTTTTTTCCATCATGTTGCTGTGGCTCTTTTTTACTTCGCTTGAGATATTTGTCAGGTCGTCGAGAGCTTTGGTTACTTCTTCTGAACCTTCCCCCAATTCGCTCAGGTTGCTTATCAGGCTGCTTATGGTTTCTGCAAAACCGTGTATTTCTTCGGAAAGGTGGTTGATTAAGGCCTCTGTTTCGGCAGAACGTGTCGAAGTGGAATTGACCCCTTCGACAATGGTCCTGAGGGTGCGGCCTATTGATTGAGCATTGGTGTGTGTGCTGTCGGAAAGGCGGCGAATTTCTTCGGCTACTACGGCGAAACCCTTGCCTGCTTCTCCTGCATGGGAGGCCTCGATTGCGGCATTCATCGAAAGGAGGTTGGTGTTGGCGGCAATGGCGTTAATTTCTTTTATCATGCCGCTTATTCCTTCGACATCGTCGGAAATATGCTTCACCGCATCAATGGTTTCGTGCATTGCCGTTTGTCCCTTTTCGGTGTCTTCAACAAGGCCGTTTAACCCCTTGAGTTTTTCCTTTGAGGCTACTGATGTTTCGGTAATGGTTTTCATCATTTCTTCAACGGCATCACTGGATTTATCCATTAGTTGGGCCTGCTGCTTTGAGACTCTGTTCAATTCTTCTACAGCGCTGTTGATATTCGAGATATAATTGAGGGACTTTGCAATTTCGCCTTTCAGCTCGTCGTTCATACGGCGAAGTTCTTCTTTATCATGGTCTACCATATCGAGGTTATAGTGATGGCAGTTTTCCTTTCGGTTAAGACCGTTGAAAATTGCCAGTGCCATTTTATAACAGGAACCATAGCCGCAGGTATTGCAATCATACATATCTTCCTGGCCAAACTTGTTTAATTGCTTGTAGACTTCGGTCAGTTCGGCCTCGTTTGGTATCTTTAGGGCACTTTTTTTACTATTATCAGTATAATGGCGGTCGTAAAGCCCTGTTTTCCAGTATTTTTTAAGCAGTTTCTGGAACTTTTTACCGCTTTTGTTGTTCTTTTTACCGATATTTCCCCCGTATTTGTGTTCCATCTCTTCGCGGCGCTTCCAGATTGGCAGTTCAAGCTTGTCGCGGGGGACATCCTGGCTGTCCGTGCCTGTTCCCCCATTACAGCCCTGTTCGCAGCTGAGGCAATCGACTAAAAGAGGGAGATAGCCTTCGTTTAGGGCCCCTCCTGCAATAACTTCGGAGGTATTTTCCAGATAGGGATAGACCGATTCTACCCCTTCAATCTTTCGTGTTCGCCGCCTGATACCGGGTAGGTCACGGTCGGCAGTAGTGCGAAGACCGCCGGGCATCGAGAATGTTACGGCACGCTCGGCAGGAGGATTATCATATTCATCCTTGGGAAAACTTGATAAATCGAGTCCGCGTTCTTTGAGCAGAGCTTTGAGATTGACGAAGGTGACATTGTAGTCGATAAAACCGGTCTCGTCAAATTCTCTTCTTTTTGCAATACAGGGAGATATAGCGGCAACCTTGCAATCGGCATACTCAGGATAGTATTCCCGGACCATCTTAACGCAGTGAAGCATCGGACTATCCGCCGGGGCAAGATAGGAAATGAGGCTTGGCTGGTAGGTTTCGATATAGCTGACAATTGCAGGGCAAGGCTGGGCTATTACATACTGCGGTTTCTTTTGCTTTATATAATTAACATAGGAGGCACTGGTCAGCTCGCCGCCAAAACTGACATCAAAAACTGCCTTAACCCCTTGGGATTTAAGAAAACCATTGATATTCAGGTAAGTATCGGGGAAATTTGCCACGATTGCTGGGGCAACAAGGGCAATAAAGCCTTCGCCTGAGCTTTTTCCATTGTATAGGGCATTAAAAAAGGCAGATGTATCATCGACAATCTTTCGGGCTTCGTGGGTGCAGGCCAAAATACAGGCCCCGCAGCCAATGCAGAGGTCATCGTTAATCAGCACCGTGTCGCCTGAGGCATCGTTACAAAACTTTACCGGGCAAGCTGCAATACAGGCATGGCAGTTGACACACTTTTCTTTATCCACATCGACTACTTTGCTTAAATGCTTAACTTCATTATTGTTAGTATTTTCCATACTATAAGTATAATACATTTCTGTCAAAAAAGCAAATTTTTGTAATTAGTAATTCAATGCTCAAGCATAGCGTACGGGGGACAGGACAATCTTTTGTTCGGGCTGTTGAAAGTTCCGCCTTCGGCGGCGTCTTGATGCCTTGCCTACCGACAAAGCTATGACAGCAACTTTCAAATGCCCTCACAAAAGATTGTCCTGCTCCCCCTGCCCCATACTGAACTATGTAATACTGAATTAAAAAACAGACATGGTTTTGCACACGCAGGTCTTGACGAA
>JAISIL010000140.1 GCA_031262035.1 Spirochaetaceae bacterium
TCACTTTCTCCTTCTCCACATTCCATATCTCATATTTCAGATAATTGACATAGATAAACTTCGGGTCTGCTCTGTTTTCTATCCCCTTAAGCCAGTAATAACGGTGTTCAAGATGATTCTTCCCGTTCCATTCTGTCCTTCTATGTTCTTCAAATGGAGCGTCTTCTGTCTGTTCCTTTATGTAAGGATGGCTCTCGTCTTTGCAGGTGAAGATAAAACTCATCCGGTGGGCGTCTATCAGGCTGCATATCGAATGGCAGGAATATAAATCATCCCCCAGAAATATCGGTTTTAACTCCCTTAATGCTTCAAAATGCCTTGCAAAATACCGCTTGAACCCGTTTCTCTCGCAATCCTGCTTGTCCATCCCATCCTCATTCCGGATAAATTCCGGCACTAATGGCAATACCACACTTTTATCATGCTTTACTATCGTGAACGCCAGCATCGTGTGGTAGTTCGTCGTCTCGATACTCCCGTCCTTCTTCTCATGCGTCATGGTAAGGCAGTGTTGGCAGCTTATGTCATGTGATGAAAAATACCCCGTCCCGTCACAGGCTATAGGCATCTCCCCGTCCAGCACCTGATATCCCCAGTATACCCCCTGCCTCTTCGCCTCCTTCAGCCCTTCAGCAAATACTCCCTCAAGTTCAGAAGGCTCTATCTTGTCCAAAATATTCGTTATCTGAGGCGAACTTGGCGCCTGTCGCACACGGAACAGTGTTTCAAGATTATCCTTCTTGTGCTTCTGCCTCATCGCTTTCTGAAAACTCAGCAATGATGGATGCAATAAATAAAATACCGCAAGTGTGGTCTTGAGTATGTCCGCCAGCCGGTACTTCGTCGCGTTACTCGGCTTCCGTTTGTCCGGCATCTTCGACGCCGCTTTGTCAAGGCTCCCTAAAAGCCTCCTGAGTATTCCCCGTCCCATGCCTTATTATAGCATTTTTGTTTTGAATTTTTAATTACTGCGTTTTCTAAGTTTCCCCTTGACATTTTACTTTAATATTAGTATATTATAAAATATGGCAGACCAAGTTGTTCCTTTAGACCAGTTGTTGCCGCCGAAGCTTGCTTTGATTGCGTTGAATGGGCGGCCCGTTTTTCCGGGTATTTTTACCCCGATGGTTATTACAAATCCGGTAGATGTAAAAATTGTAGAAGAAGTTTCCGTGCATGACGGCTTTCTCGGCCTTGTCTTACAGGCTAGCGAAGCCGAAACACCCTCAATCAGCGATCTTTATACGGTGGGCACTCTCGGCAAGATTGTTCGTAAGATTAATCTCCCTGATGGCGGGGTCAATGTCTTTGTTTCGACAATCAAACGCTTTAAAATTCAGAAAACGCTCTCGCCCTCCCAGCCGATGGTTGCTGCGGTGAGTTATCTGGAGGATGAAGAAGATGATACCGCTGAGGTAAAGGCTTTGACCCGCGCGATTATCAGCGAGATGAAGCAGATAAGCGAGAATAATCCCCTCTTTAGTGAAGAAATGCGGCTTAACATGCTGAACATTGATAATCCTTCAAAAATTGCCGATTTTGTGGTCAGTATCCTCAATATTGATAAAAAGGATATGCAGAAGGTCCTGGAAATTACCAATGTGCGGAAAAGATTAGAGCAGGCCCTGGTGTATATCAAGAAAGAGCAGGATTTACTGCGGATTCAGCGGAAAATTGCCACCGATTTGAACGAGAAAATTGCAAAAAATCAGCGGGATTACTTCCTAAAGGAAGAATTAAAGGAAATCCGTAAGGAATTAGGCGAAACAAAGGACCCGAAAGAGACTGAATACGAAAAATTAAAGGAAAAGTTTGCAACTTTTGACTTTGTTGAAGAGGTTAAAGAGACTGTTGATGAGGAAATGGAAAAATTCAACATGATGGAACCTCATTCAGCAGAATTTGTTGTTACCCGAAACTATCTTGAGCTGATTGCCGACCTTCCCTGGAATGACCCGGAACCTGAAAATTTTAGCCTTCTTGAAGCCCGGAAAATTCTTGACGAAGACCATTATGGTTTGAAGGATGTGAAGGATAGAATAATCGAATATCTTGCTGTTCGCAAATTACGGGCGCAATCAGCGCCCGTAGGGGCACAGCGTGCTGTGCCCTCAGATGGCAAAAAAACCGATAAAACCACGGAAAAACCTGCTGAGGATAAAAAACCTAAAAAGGAATCTCCTACGGCATTCAGCCAGAAGGATTTATGGAAAAAAGAAGCGCCCTCGGGCTCTATTCTCTGCCTGGTGGGCCCGCCTGGTGTTGGTAAAACCAGTATCGGCCGGTCTGTAGCCCGTGCTTTAGGGAAGGAGTTTTTTCGCTTTAGCGTAGGGGGTATGCGCGATGAGGCTGAGATTAAAGGGCACCGGCGCACCTACATTGGGGCCATGCCCGGGAAAATCATTCAGGGCCTTAAAATCGTTAAAACAAAGGACCCGGTCTTTATGATTGACGAAATTGATAAAATGGGGGCCAGCTACCAGGGCGACCCGGCAAGCGCCCTATTGGAAGTCCTTGACCCCGAGCAGAATTTTTCTTTCCGTGACCATTATCTTGATTTACCATTCGATATTTCCAAGGTCTTTTTTATTGTGACGGCAAACACATTGGACACAATCCCTGCCCCCTTGCTTGACCGCATGGAAATAATTCAACTCCCCGGCTACATTGATACAGAAAAATTGGAAATAGCCAAACATTACCTTGTGCCAAAGAGCCTTGCCAAAAACGGCCTTAAAAAAGGCCAGGTGAAGTATAACCGTGAAAGCCTTCTATTTATAGCCAATTCCTATGCAAGGGAATCCGGCGTCCGCAGTTTCGAAAAGAATTTGGATAAAATTCACCGGAAAGTCGCTAAAGAATTGATAGAAGCAGAAGAGACGAAGGACGCAAACGCGTCCGTAGGGGCATTGGTTCGTAAAACGAACCTACGTGCTGTGCCCTCAAAAAAACGCCCTGCGAAACAGGCCCTCCGCGCCTCCGCGCCTCCGCGTGAGAATATTCTTATTGATAGACCTGCCATTGAAAAACACCTCGGTAAGCCTATTTTCCGTGAAGATGAGGTAAAGAAGGCAGACCGTCCCGGCATGTCGGTGGGGCTTGCCTGGACGAGCATGGGAGGGGATACCCTTGTTATAGAGGCAATCAGTATAAGCGGTAAGGGAAAATTCACATTGACCGGCCAAATGGGTGATGTGATGAAGGAAAGCGCCGAAATTGCCCTGACTGTTGCCGAAAAAATTGCAATCGACCGTTATGGCCTTTCCTTTGAATGGTTCGAAAAAAACCATATTCATCTGCATATTCCCGAGGGGGCAACGAAAAAAGACGGCCCTTCTGCAGGTATTACAATGGCAACGGCTCTGGTGTCCCTGCTTATAGGGAAGACCATAAAGCCCCGGCTTGCCATGACCGGGGAACTCAGCCTTACCGGACAGGTGCTGCCAATCGGCGGGCTTAAGGAAAAGACCATAGCGGCAGTGCGGAATAAAACAAAACATATCATTATACCCAGGCAAAACCTCCGCGACCTCGATGATATTCCGGACTATGTGAAAAAGAGCATTGAATTCCATCCGGTAGAACGTTTTGAAGAAGTGCTGAAAATAGTGCTCCCAGGTAAATGATACAAAGGTCCTTAAAAAATAATCTTGACCATTGGTACCGGGTTATCAACACCGAGGCCTTTATACCAAATGACCCGGTGCAGTTTCCTCATCGCTATAGAAATAGGAAGGATATTGAGATTGCAGCCTTCCTTGCAGCAACTATAGCCTGGGGAAAGCGGACTATGATACTGAATTCCTGCGAAAAAATGTTTGCCCTTATGGGCTCCCACCCCTATGATTATGTGATGCAAAACTTTCCAAGCACTTACTCCCCTCCCCGTGCCTGCATTCACCGGACCTTTTTTATTGATGATTTTACCTACTACTGCAATGGCCTTAATGCAATCTATCAAAAAAATAACAGTCTTGAAAAAATATTTGCAAAACAAAATACTGTCTGGGAAGGCATCAGCGCATTCCGTAATGAGATGATTGCTGCAAACGGGGGCATTGTATCAAAACATGTGGCAAACCCTGCAGCAAACTCGGCCTGCAAGCGGATGCATTTAGCCCTGCGCTGGCTGGTCAGGCGTGAAGGGCCGGTAGATTTAGGCTTGTGGAAGAATATTGACCCTGCAGGCCTTTATATTCCACTGGATGTCCATGTAGGCAGAACTGCAAGGCAATTGGGCCTTATAAATGCAAAAAGGCAGGCCAATGACCGCAAAACCGTTGAGGAACTGACAGGGAAACTCCGGGAATTTTGTCCTGAAGACCCTATCCGTTATGATTTTGCTTTGTTCGGCATTGATGTTTAACCACGAATAAGCACGAATCGGCTTCGCCGACACGAATAATCTATGATAAGTAAGCAAAAATTCGTGTGGCCGAAGGCCATTCGTGTTATTCGTGGTTATTTAGCACATATGTACCCACACAGCCATTTCGCCGGGGCCGCGGTTTGCCCAGGCATAATAGGGAATAAATTTCAGGGTCTTGTCTGCATACTCAGACGGCTTTACAGGCCGGTAAAGGCTCTCTGCATCGTCTTCACCTGCAACCCAGTCCTTTATCTCCTTCCCCTGCACTGTGATGGTATCAACACCGCAAAGAAGGCCCTGTTCCCAGGTAACTTGTGCATCAGCCACAGTGTTTACAGCCAACTTTGCAAGACCCTTTCCATTGTCTGCTTCTTCAAGGCAGTAGACGATTGGCCCTCTTTGCAGGGCTGCCTTGCCGATATCATCACGGACTTTTGGGTTTGCCTGCATAAAGCTTGCCGGCATGTCAAAGGCTATTTCGATTGTATCACCTGTTTTCCAGGCACGATTGATAAAGGCATAAGCGTTTTGCACATTGGGTGTGCAGGGAGACCCATTAAGCTGAACCGTGTAGTTGCCACACCAATCAGGAATCCTAAAGCCATAATTGAAATCGGCCTCGCCTTCAAAGGTAATTTTTACCGAGCCTTCCCAGGGAATGCCGGTTTTTACCCGGACCTTCATCTCTTTTCCGGCAAGCTTAAAGGCGGCCTCGCCGCTAATATAGAGGTGGGTAAGAATTGTCTCCTCATTATAGGAATGCACATAAGTGCCCAGGGATGCAATAATACGGGCCAAATTCGGGGGGCAGCAGGCGCAGGGGAACCAGGACTGCCGTTCAATTTTCACCTGATGCATACGGCGGTCTTTTTTACTGGATTCAGGCAGGGTTTCAAGGGGGTTTACATAGAAAAACTTGGTGCCGTCAAGGGACATTCCGCTGATAATTCCATTATACAGGGCTCGTTCAATGACATTGGTATACTTTGCATTGGGCTCAATCTCTGCCATACGGCGGGCAAAAAAGGCAAGTCCGATTGAGGCACAGGTCTCACCATAGACAGTATCATTGGGTAAATCATAATCAAAAGAGAAGGATTCGCCATAAGGCTGCTGGCCAATCGCCGCCGTGATATACATCTGCCGCCTTGTAATATCAGTGAAAAGCCTTTCGCAGGCCTCGATGAGCGATTTATCATTTGTCTCCCGCCCGACATCGGCCATACCGGAATAGAGGTAAACTGCCCGCACTGCATGGCCTTCGGCTACTTTTTGGTCGCGCACGGGAATGCCGGCCTGGTAATACTGATACTGAAAATAGCTATCTTTCCAGTAAAAACCATTAGCGTTTCGCTCATCTTCTTCCTGAAAGAAAACCTTGCCGGTAGGGCCTTTTTGCCCGCGTTGATTGATAAAATAGGCGGCCAGCTTGAGGTGTTTTTCATTTTTTGTTACCGAATAGAGACGCACAAGGGCCATTTCTGCAATTTCATGGCCGGGGTAGCCGTGAATCTTCCCTTC
This sequence comes from Spirochaetaceae bacterium, assembly GCA_031262035.1. Taxonomy (GTDB): domain Bacteria; phylum Spirochaetota; class Spirochaetia; order Treponematales; family Breznakiellaceae; genus JAISIL01. Next base: position 5,891 of record JAISIL010000140.1, read on the forward strand.
TTCTGCGCCGATATGGGCGTCAATACAATCGGCGTATTTAATCATTATATCGAGGAATTTCCGCTTGCCGGTCGCTTCAAAATAGGCAACAGCAGCTTCGGTAAAATGGCCAAAGCAGTAAAGCTCATGATGGTCTTTCAGGTTTGTCCAGCGTTTATCGATGCCATTTATGATATAGTAGGTATCCATGTAGCCATCGGCCTGTTGGGCATTGGCAAGAATATCAATAGTTTCATCGAGCTTCTGTTCAAGGCTTGCATCAGGATGCCAGACCAGCGAATAGGCGGCAGCTTCAAGCCACTTGGCTAAATCGGAATCCTGAAACACCATACCGCCAAAGCCGATAGTGCGCGGCACAGCATAATCAAGTTCCGGATGTGTCAGCTCTGCGGCCAGTTTGAAGTTTCGGATAGCATAGCTCGGTTCAGCGCCGCTGATCCGGTCATTTAAGGCTTCCCACTGATAGGGAATCACCTGTGTTCGCACCCGTTCCATTATGGGAGACCAGAATGAATCATCAATTTTGATATCTCCGGGTTTGATAAATGTCGTTTGCATGGTTTTGCTCCTTTTTACAATAATTTTAGCGCTATAGCAGCACAGGCTTCGGCGTCGGCCAGAGCCTGATGATGGTTTTTCAGGTCATATCCGCAGGCGGCGGCAACAGTCTGTAATTGATGGTTAGGGAGGCTTCCCCGGTAATGACGCCGTGCCGCAATGCAGGTGCAGTAAAAATGGTATCCCGGATAGGGCATATCATAAGCGGCATGGACAGCCTTTAGGCAGCCTTCATCAAATTGTGCATTGTGGGCAACCAGGGGGAGCTCGCCAAAAACGGGAACAGCCTCGGCCCAGACCTCGGGGAAACGGGGCTGGTCTTCGGTATCTTCCCGGGAAATCCCATGAATTTCTTCGGTAAACCACCTGAGAAAATAATTTGGCGTCGGATGAATCAAATGGTAATACGAATTGCATATAAGGCCGCCACGGACCACCACAATCCCCACCGAACAGACACTGGAAGGCGATTTATTTGCCGTCTCAAAGTCAATTGCCGCGAAATCCTGCATATTCCTAGTATATCTTTTTCTTTCAGAATAGTCAATTATGCTTGACAGAATTCAATTTGTATGATAAAATGGTAAAAAGGGTCAAAAATTGCGTCTTATTCTGCTTATACATCAGCATCTTCCTCTTTCTGCATCAGACGAAGAAGCCGAGGAATTGTATGCGGAAAGGCTTAAACCCTTTGTGCAAATTATCAATAAAAATCCCCGGATTAAGGCTGCACTTCATTTTTCAGGTGTTTTACTTAATCGTATGGAAAAACTCCACCCCGAATTTATTTTTTTGCTTGAAAACCTCTTAAAAGAAAAAAAGATTGAGCTTTTAGGCGGCGGTTTTTACGAACCCCTGTATCCGATGCTTTCACAGACCGATAAGGCCGGCCAAATAGAAATGTTTACTACCTATTTGCGAAAAACCTTTGGGAAAAGGCCGCAGGGTTGCTGGCTTCCCGATGATTCCTGGGCTCCAGGGGTTGCCGCTACGCTAAATGGCTGTAACCTGGCCTATACTTTTTTAGACTCATCCTATTTTTTTCACTCAGGGGTTCAGATTGATATTCTTAATCGGCCCTATTTAACAGAGGATTTAGGGAAGACGGTAACGATTTTCCCGCTTTTCAGACCCTCTGACCTTGAGTATCTGTATAGTATAGAAAATGTTCAGAAGGATGATGCCGACCATGTGGTGAGCATTAATCTCTGTCACTATGGGAATAAAGAAGGAAGGGCGCCCTGGAAATACTTAGAGGAATATGCAAAAGATGAGAGTAAATATCACTTGGTTCTTCCCAATGAATGTTATAAAAAAATAAAAAGAATTTCACGCTGTTATATCAGCACCAAGGAGTCAGGCGAGCATCCTATGCAAACAATAGCCCGTAATCCGGAAGCCAGCGCTCTTTATTCAAGGATTCTTTACACAGAAATCATCATCAATCAGATTCATGGCGATAAGGAACGAAAAAACAGTGCCCGTGAAGAAATTTGGAAGGCCCAGTCTATCGATGCATTTCGGGAAGGTTATAAGGATGGCATAAGGCGGGCCAAGGCACATGCGGAAGCCTATTCTGCGCTTTTGCATGCCGAGCTTTTAGCCCGCGAGAAAAAATCTTTTTCACCAAGCCTCTCTGTATTTGATTATGATTTTGACGGCGAAGATGAATATCTCTTTCAGGGAAGCCAGATAAATACCTATGTGCAAAAGCCCGGCGCCCGGATTTTCGAATTAGATTTTCTTCCCGGCCCCTGGAACTATCTGAATAAAAAGTGTGGCTTTGAGGATTCCCTTAATGGCAAGCTTATCAAGGATTTATATGATTGTGTTAGCCAGGAAAGGACCCGCACAAAGCAGAAGGCCTCTTTTAAACTTGAGAAAAATGAATATGCTATTGAAATCAATAAGACCTTTATTTTACAAAAAGATTCACTTACCTGCCTCTATAAACTGATTAACCGGAGTCTGCAAAATAAAGATTTTACTTTTAGCACAGAGATTCCCCTTTGCTTTAAGGATATTGATGAAAAATATTTGCGGATTATTTCTAGCGGAGCTCATGAAAGTCCCCAGGGAATTGAATTTCAAGATATAGTAAATGAAGCAATTATTGCAATAACAACAAAGATTCCGCAAAGCCCACAGATTTCTAAAGATAAAGATAATTTGGATACGATGATTGTTCATTATTCAAGCCCTGTTTCCCTAAAACCGGGCGAAATCTGGTCCAATGAATTCTGCCTTCGATTTTCCTATTAAATGATATTGATGAGGAGACAGCAAATTTGAACGAAGATATAGATTTTTTAAATTTAGCAGAAGATTATCTGAGAGGAGGATACCGCAAGGACCATTCAAATGACCCTGTGGCACATGCTGATTCTCTTGACGGCATCGCAGCGGATATTTCAGCCTGTAACAAATGCCGCCTTTGTCAGGGCCGTAAACACTGTGTCCCCGGGGAAGGCTTTGCATCGCCCTTGCTCCTTGCCATTGGCGAAGGCCCCGGCGCCGATGAAGATGCAAGCGGGCGGCCTTTTGTCGGGGCTGCCGGCCAACTACTCGATAAAGAACTTATTTCTATTGCCATAGACCGCCGGGAAAATTGTTTTATTGCCAATACAGTAAAATGCCGACCGCCGGGAAACCGTGACCCTGCACCCGATGAACTTGCCGCTTGTGCACCTTTTTTGCAGCGACAGATTACCCTGCTTGCACCCAAGGCAATTTTGGCTTTGGGCCGTATTGCAAGCCATGCTCTTTTAAATACCGATACACCGATTGGAAGGCTCCGGGGAAACTGGTTTACCTATACGCATCCGGTGCTCGGCGGTATTCCCTTGCTTCCTACCTACCACCCCAGCGCCTTACTTCGGGACGCAAGCTATAAGGCTCCTGCCTTTGAAGACCTGAAAAAGATGATGGTATTTTTGGCGGAAAATGATGCTGAATACCGTAAGAAGGTAGAACCCCTGATGCAAAAGTATAAGATTGCTGTCCAATGAACGAATTTCCCTATATAGATGTCGCCTTTGATATCCCAATAAATCAGACTTTTACCTATTTAAAAGGTGATTTTGATGCTAAAACTGGCATGCGTGCCAAGTTTCCCTTTGGTAAACGGGAAATAAGCGGTTATATCCTTGCAGAAAAGGCAGAAGCGCCTCAAAATATCGATGCGGCACAATTGAAGACGATAAAAAAATTGATTGACAAGACGCCGGTCTTTGGGCAGGAAGAAATTGACTTGGCCTATTGGCTTTCCGATTTTTACCTCTGCAGTATTGGCGAGGCTATTTCGGCAATGATACCCCATGCCCAGGGTCGCAAAAAAGCAGCCGATGAAGCAGAAGAGGAAGAAACTGCAATAGATGTGGACGATGATATTGCTACAACGAGACCGGAACATTTATCGGACGAACAACAGGCCGCAATTGAGGTATTATGCAATGCGGGTAGGGGCAGCCCTGCCCCTACAAAACGCCCCGATGGGGCGTTTTACCTATATGGCATTACCGGTTCCGGTAAGACCGAGGTTTTTTTACAGGCAGCGGAAAGATACATTGCAGCCGGCAAAACAGTGCTGTATCTGGTGCCGGAAATATCTCTGACCCATCAGACAGAGGATTTATTAAACAAGCGTTTTGGAAACCTGGTGGCAACAGCACATTCCGCACTGACCAATGCCGAACGAATGGCCCAATGGAAAAAGATTTTATCCGGTGAGGCAAAAATTGTTGCAGGCCCCCGGACGGCAGTGTTTGCCCCTTTAAAAAACCTTGGCTTAATTATTATCGATGAAGAACAGGACGGCTCCTATAAGTCGAACAATACACCCCGTTACCATGCACGCCAGGTTGCCATGCATCGTGCCCAAAAGGCAGGGGCCGTTTTGGTAATGGGTTCTGCAACCCCTTCCGTTGAAAGCTGGAAATTAATGCAGGAGGGAAGAATCAAGTGTTTAAGTTTAAGTAAAAGGCTTGCAGGCGGGGACACACCCCAGGTCTACATTAAAAATATGCTTGGGGAAGGCAGCCCTTTAAGCAGCGAACTGAAGAATGAAATTATAAAGACCGTAGGCCAGGGAAAGCAGGTGATTCTTTTTTTGAACCGGCGAGGTTTCAATTATTTTTACCATTGTCCCCAGTGCGGTTACGAAATGCTCTGTAAACATTGTTCTGTTCCAATGACCTACCATAAACACAACAATGGAGGAGGGCTATCCCTCTGCCATTATTGCGGCTATACCGAGCAGCCGCCCCATGTATGCCCTCAATGCGGCTCCCTTGAAGCAGGTTTTACCGGTTTTGGCACAGAAATGATAGAAGAAGAGGTGAAAAAGTCCTTTCCCCAGTTCAGGATTGGCCGTTTAGACACGGATAGCGTGCGGGGAAATAAAAAAATACTAAAAAATACCCTCCTTGCCTTTAAAAAAGGTGAAATTGATATACTTTTAGGCACTCAAATGGTGGCAAAGGGCTTAAATTTCCCCGGTGTGGCCCTTGTCGGAGTAATTTCTGCGGATACCGGCCTTCATTTGCCGGATTTTCGGGCTGCAGAACGGACATTCGGGCTTTTGGTGCAGGTTGCAGGGCGTGCCGGCCGCTTTGCAAAGGGGGGAAAGGTAATAGTTCAAACCTTAAGGCCATCGGAGCCGGCTATAGCCTTTGCCTGTAATTTATCAATAGCCGAATACTACAGCCATGAGCTGAAAATACGGGAAATGCAGGGCTTTCCTCCCTACAGCCGCCTTATCCGTTTTGTTGCCCGTTCTGCCGACCGGGAAAGGGCAAAAGCGGCTATTATCCGTTTAGGCAGACTATTGACAGCCGGTATTTCCGCTAATGCCGAACTTTTAGGCCCTGCCGAGTGCCCCATCGCCAAAATTGCCGGGAATTACCGCATGCAGATTATATTGCGTGCTCCCAGTCTTGCCCCTATTCACCGTCTCACAAAAACTGCATTGCAGGAATTTGGGAAGACGAAGGATGCACAGGTATATCTTGAGGTAGATATAGACCCGGTCAATGCTTTGTAGGGGTGAATAATTATTCGTCACTAGAATTGTTCGCGTGGTCAACGCATACATGCGTCGCGTGGTTCGCGGTTAAACCTATTAAACCATACAATCTGCCGCTTCGCATATTGCCGTGAGTGTTGTGCAATAAGAGCTTCAACTGCATCTATATCTTTACGCATCGTCCATTGACCGTCCACTTTTTCAAAAAATTCCCTATAGCCTATAGCCTTCATTCCCGGGTCATCGGGGGTGTAGCCTTTTTCAAAAAGCTCATTCACTTCTGCTTCTAAACCGGCCTGAAACATCTGCCTGCATCGCTCGTTTATCCTTCTATATACTTCATCCCGGGGCCGCTCAATAGTTTGGATATCAAAGTCATACTGTTCCCGCATCTTTAAACCGGCGCCTGCCTCCCCAAACCAATGGTAGGAACTCAATGGCCGGCCGCTGCTTCGCAGCACCTCAATGGCCCTCAGTAAACGGTAGGTATCGTTCGCCTTAATCCTTTCGGCAGAAACCGGGTCGCCCTGCCTTAATTCTTCAAGCATCAGAACAGGGCCTTTTTCTGCAAGCTCTTCTCGCAGGGCTTCTTGCACCTGCCTATTAGAAGGGGGCGCTTCGGACATGCCGTAAATAAAGTTGCTCAAATAAAAGGCCGTTCCCCCTGCCACCACGGGAAGCCGCCCTCGCGAATGAATATCGGCGGCTGCTTCATCTGCAAGCCGCACAAAATCACCTGCATTGAACTGTTCGCTTGGTTTGCGTATATCAATTAAATGATGGGGAAGTTTTGCCTGCAATTCAGGGCTCGGTTTTGCAGTGCCTATATCCATTCCCTGGTAGACCTGCATGGAATCGGCAGAAATAACTTCGGCAGTAATTTCACCTTCCCTGCAAAACTGTTGTTGTAAAAAATCAGTTTTACCCGAAGCGGTTGGCCCAAAGAGAATAAGAACAGTGATTTTCCGAGCGCGGTTCACAACGCTACTTGCAAAAGATTAGGATTCCAAACGGAACTCGACTTCTCCGGTGAAAACCTGTCTTGCAGCAAGAGAAACAACCTTTTCATCAAGAATGTCGGTATCGCCCTCATTGAGCTTGGAAAGCTGATAAGCTCGACGAGAAGCGGCGCTTGTAATCTCATACATATTGCCCTTGTATTCAATAAGGGACTGTAAAGGAAATACCATGGTGTCTTTAGTATACTAAAATCTGCAAAAAGTGTCAAGTGCAAAAGCAGTAATTCACAGGGCAAAAACATTTACTTTCAAATCCCAAGAAAAACAACCACGAATAACACGAATGATATTGCCTACGGCAAATCACACGAATTTCCGATTACTTATCGTAGATTATTTGTGTCGGC
>JAISIL010000149.1 GCA_031262035.1 Spirochaetaceae bacterium
AACAAAACACGGAAGCCTGATGAGGTTTTTTATGTACATTCGGGAAAGCGCACTTTTAAAGTTTCCTATACCAATGACCAATTGAAGAACATGGCGGAGACAAGCAACAAGCGCACGCAATTGTCAAACGCTACATTCGGCACCAATCAATCATCCATCAGCCCCTATTATCATTTTGATTATCCGGCAACGCTTGAGCCGGGTAAGGGATACACCCTTACCATAAAATCGGCCGGCAATGGCAAGTTTGCTACCGAGTTTGTCCAGAGTGGTATTATTATTGATAAGTAGTATGGCTAACCGGCCATATCCACCTACTCCGCGAATATCGTCTCTAGTGGAATTTCCAGGCCGGCTAGTAATGCCGATTTTGCAATTTTGCTATTTGATTTGCAATGTTTATGTGGTTTTAGGTGATAGTATGTATGCTTAGTGAAAGAACCATCTACTAGTTGCCATACGCATATCCTTTTTGATCTTGGCATAATGGTCCAGTACTCTTTGATACCGGCTTTTTCATATATCTCAAATTTTTCACACATTTTTTCAGCGGAACAATCCGGTGAAAATATCTCCATAATCAAATCAGGTGCCTTGTCTTGCATATTATTCCTTATCCAGCCTTTCATGCCTCACCCATAAATATGTTCGTATTCATGCAGTAATTCCAGGGCGTCGTTTTTGCATTTGCCGCAGGAGGTGCCTATTTTGGTGGCTTCTTGTAGGGCTTCCCAGGTGTGGGCGCCGTTTTTGTAGGCTTCTTCTATGTCCTTGTCGGTGATGCCTAAACAATGGCATATTTCCCGTGAGGGCTCGGTAAAGAGGCCTGGTCTGCCGGTATCACCCAGATATTGGTCAATGGCCGCACGCAAGGCCTTATCGCCCAGCACTGAACAGTGGATTTTATTGTCAGGCAGGCCGCCAAGGGCTGTTACCAAGTCGTTTGGCCGTATCTGGTAGGCCTTTTCAATGGGCATGCCCTTAATTAAATCGCTTAACATGCTGGTAGAAGCGATGGCCGATGCGCAGCCATAGGTCTTCCAACGGACATCTTTTATCACATCATCTTCTATTTTAAGCAGCATCAGCATCTGGTCGCCGCAGCGGATATTACCTACGATGCCCTTTGCATTATAATCAAACTGGCTGGGGTCGCCAAATAATACATTATGCGGATTGGTAAAATGTTCTTTTACTGTATCTGAATAAACCCAATCCATAATATTAAAATTCTCTGCCATCTAAAATCCTCCTCATAAAACCGTTCGCGTGGTTCGCGGTTAATCAATAGTGCTCATAGCACGCAGCCGCTTGATGATTGGCGGCATCGTTTCTATCACATAGTCTATATCTTCTTCTGTAACACCCAGTCCGACGCTAAAACGGATGGAACCGTGGGCTAGTTCGGGGTTGGCGCCTATTGCCATCAGGACATGGCTTGGTTCAAGGCTGCCTGATGCGCAGGCCGAACCGGTTGAAGCTTCAATTCCGGCTAAATCCATGCTCAAGAGAATTGCCTCGCCTTCTGCACCGGGGAAGGATACATTCAGCGTATTGGGCAGGACATCTTCCGGGTGGCCGTTAATCTTGATGTTGGGAATATTCTTTAAAAGGCCATCCCTCAGCCTGTTTCGCAGGGCACGCATTGTTTTGCCATAATCAGCAAGATTTGCCTTGGCCAGTTCTGCCGCCTTCCCGTAACCAAGGATGCCGAGGTTGTTGTAAGTGCCGGCACGCATGCCGTCTTCCTGGTGGCCGCCCTGAATTAAGGGATACAGGGGAAAGCCGCTTCCCGCATAGAGCACACCGATGCCCTTGGGCCCATAAATTTTATGGCAGGACATGGTTGCATAGTCGATACGCATATCGCCGACACTGATGGGGATTTTCCCGCAGGCCTGCACAATATCGCTGTGGAAAAGCGCCCCGGCCTCGTGTGCCAGCGCCGCAATCGCTTTGACATCCTGAATGGTGCCTATCTCGTTATTGGCCATCATCACCGAAACAAGGAGGGTTTTGTCGGAAAGCGCCGCCTTGTAGGCATCCATATCGAGCTTGCCATCGGCATCGACGGGGACAAAAATGACCTTGCAGTTAAGCGTCCCCTTTTTGGAAAGGGTAGCAAGGTATTTTGCCGAGTTCAGGACACAGGGGTGTTCAATGGCTGAAGTGATTATTTCGTTACGGCCTTTCAGTTTATCCGCCCACTGGGGGGAAAGTTCCAAAGTGCCGTCTATAATAGACTCCGCCGTGTGAAACACCATATTATTTGCTTCGGAGCCGCCTGAGGTAAAGACAATTTCGGGGGCCTTGCCGCCAATTAAAGCCGCTACCTGTTGCCGGGCTTCTTCAATTCTGTTCCGGGCATGCCTACCGTCTGCATGCATACTCGAAGCATTGCCGTAGATGTTTAAATCTTCTATCATCTGTGCCTTAACTTCGGCACTAATCGGCGTTGTTGCATTGTAATCCATGTATATTTTTCGAGTTTCGTTCATAGTAATTACAATATACCGCTTTTTGTGAAAAAGGTCAAGTAGGCAGTAGGGCTATTTAGGGCGTTTCGTCGGGCATTATACCATTGGCCGGGACAAAAAGGCCGCCTTCCCAGTTTACTACATTACGCCTGTCATCTTTGAGACCGCCGGAGGAAGGTACGGGGAATTGGCCTGGTGCTGCCTGGAAGGTTCCCACCTTGACATCAACATCTTCTGTTGTGCCTAGCCTTATGTAATAGGCCACAAAAGTTGCATAGAGGGTTTTGCCGACATCGCTCATTGGTAACTGTATGCGAAAATCCTTTCTTTCTTGGCTGATGATACTTGAGGCTGCATATTGGGTATAGTTTTCATCCCAATAGAAGTAGACCATGGCGCCTGTGTTGCGGCCTGAATCTGCATCGGCAACGGTGGTGAACATTTTCTCTACTGTTCCTTCTACATAGATATACTGCCAGCCTAAATCAATGGGATTATCCTCGGTGCTTACCGTAATATTTTTTGAGCCGGTTCCCTGCACAGTATTTGGATCAGGGTTAGGAGCAAGGTAAAATTTACCGTCCCGTTCTACAAAGAAATAGAGAGTAGTATCATTTGCGAATACAGGTATATAAACTGTCCAGCCTGCATCAGGGTTCATTCCCGAAGCGTCTACAGTCCAGGACATATCAACCAGTTTGCCGGTATCGAGCAGATTATTTGCGGCATCCCATGCAAGGTTGTATCCTTCGGCAGTGGTTATCCAGATAGCGTGACTAAAATAACCGCCCTCGGTTAAACCGTCACGGTTATTCTTTTTCTTTAAGCCATCAAGCATAGAAACATGTGTGCCACGAACACTGGCCTGCTTTGCTGATGCATTTGCAGTTATTTCAGCATTAGTCCAGATTTTTATCCGGGGAAGTATTACATCTTCTATATCAGTAGTATCAATACGAAGATTCTTATTCGGTGCAAGCGGGCGGACTATGACAGGATTTGTGTTATCATAAACAATATCAGTTCCGCTGACATTGATTAGTTCAAAGAGAGGCGTTCCCCGCTGGTCGGCAAGCTGGACAAGACCGGGAAGCATCTCCATTGACCATGTGAGGTCTCTATTCTGACAGCCTGATGAGAATGTGAACTCACCAAGAATTATTTTCGAGTAGCCTCTTGCAGAATTTGCATCAAGGTAAGACCGAATTGTTGCGGTGCTAATAGTATTTTGGCAATTAAGATAAATGCTGCCGGATACGGTGACTGCATCAATTGAGGCAACTATATTAATATTACTTATATCACTATCTGCCACTTGTAAACTGGTAGTTTCTCCATTTACTTTTATATTTTGCTGAGCTATTTCGACATACATGCCTTCGAAACCGGTAAAGATTTTGGGCCATATACTGTAACCGCTCATTGCCGCTTCCTGCTCTGTTTCTGTTTGATGGTTATTCACCGCAGGCACCTGAACAGACCAGGGCATTGCTGCGTTTGCAGAAAAATCATCACCGCTTATTTCTGTTTGATTAATCAAAGACCAGGCAGGGCTATAACCTGCAGTGCTATAAAAATACGCATAGTTGTTTCCAATATCAAGACGGGCCTGTGTTAGGCCGACGATATCTGTATTCAATTGCAGTGTGCCGCTTAATGTTATTAAAGGTATAGTATAAGTAAAATCAAGTGAAGCAATATCGCTTTGGAGTATTTGTATATCAGGCCCTTCTACCTTATAACGACAGGGATTTCTGTTGTCGCCGGCATAGAGACCGGTGAACATAGTAACAAATGCATCAATGCTGACATCGGTATTTTCTGTTACCGGTGCAGTAATTATGCTCCAATCGGTTCCCTTTGTATAAGGGACCGTTGTGTGGCCAATATTTGTATCTCCTGAACTTGCCTGTATGTATATAGTCTGTATAGGCACGGCATCCATATCTTCGGTTACAATGTCTGCAACACTGCCCGAAAGCTTAACTGTTTTCATTTTAGGACTTAAACTGATACCACTTACTGTTTTTTCATCTGCGGCAATTGTTTGTGTTAAAGAAGAACTAAGCCCGGTCCAGGTTTCGGAATAGCCGTTTGAGGCTTCAGCCTCTACAGTAAAGGTAATATTGTTATACGGTGCATCACTGCGTGGAAGCATAAATATAAAGCCGCTATTTCGTGCTGTGCTGACGCCGGTATAGGCAAGTGTCGGACTAGTAAAATCATCCAGAGTATAATTTCCCAGTTGATTACCATCGCCGTCAATTGCAATAAGGTTTCCGCTTGTTATAGGCAGTATACTGTATACTGATACTGTTCCGGTTACTGCAATATATTCATCCAGGTCCTCAATGGGAACCGGGGGCTGTAAGTCTATATCATAGCCGGCAGGTTTTGTTGGTGTGTATTTCCACCATTCCCAATGGACGCCTGTTAATTCAGATTCATTTGCAGGGTATTTACCATCACCGGGGAACCACTGAATAGAGCCGGCAATATAGCACTGATACCAGAATGACAATGCATATTCCTGCACAGCTCCTGCTTCATCTACATAGTGATAATTTGCATTGTTATGCAGTGTGGGCATTGCGCTTATTGTTACCTTCCCGTCAGCATCAGTGCTCTTGCCCTTGCCGCTTCCATACCAGTCTTCAAGATGATGGCAGAATTCATGCACATAGACATCGGTATTGCAGCCATAGAGGACGGTGATGTTTCCGTTGCCATTGTAGACACCGGCCCAGGCAGAGGTAGAGCCATCCCCATTTGGCAACTCATGACCAAAGACATTTCCGCTGACATTATCGTGGAACTTGGCCGTTGAAATCACCGTATCAAAACTATTGACATCTCCAATTTCTTGTCTGTCAAAAGCCGGTATCGTGTCCTTGGTAAAATAAACACTTGAAGGGCCGCCGGTAAAAGAAACAACGGTGGTCTTTGATACATAAGGTTCGATAATTATATCAAGAATACCATTGGCCGCAGCCTCAACAAATCTTTCAAACTCTTTTGCACGCCTAAAAGATTCGACAATTTCGCTCAGTGTCATTCTTGTTTGCCTGTTCCCGTCAATTTCGACACGAGGGGCAATATACCAAAGTACCTTCCAGGGAACCTGTGTGGGCGACCAGCCTGTTGCTTCAATTTCTTCCTCTATGGTCTCCTCGGGAATATTGTAATCGAGAATATCCAGGCCGGCAAAGTCTATTGTGTCACCGGTATTGATGTTATCAGGTGTAGCGGTAATGACTTCACCTGTGTGGTCTGTCCCGATTTGCTGGCCTCCCCAGGGTTTTGCCACCCAGGTATCCCCATCGTCAGAGACAAGAAGTTCGAAGTAGTAGTAGGTTCCCGTGCCGGTAGGGTAAAGAGTCAGGTCGAAGGAGCCGGTATTTCCGCTTCCCTCCCCTTCTACCGCACGGCTTAAAGACGGGGAAGGTTCTTCAAGATTGATAGTTGCCTCTATATAATCACCGGTTAATGAAGCATTGGTATATGCCCGTATTTTTGCCGCTTGTGGGGCTTCCCCAAAAATTGAAAGGGACACATTCCCCTGAAAAGAGACGGGAACGCCTCCTGTAGGTATAACAAGAGGCTGACAGGAAAACAAGGTTCCCAGTAAGAGAAGTAAGATTTTATATAAACTTTTTTTCATCTCTCACCAAGTATACCAGCTCTATCTATTTTTGTCAAGCTACCCCTTATGGTGTTTCGTCGGGCATGATATTATTGGCCGGAATGAACATACCGCCTTCCCAGTTTACTTCATTGCGCTGGTCATTCCTCAGGCCGCCTGTAGAAGGCACCGGGAACTGGCCTGGTGCTGCCTGGAAGGTTCCCACCGTGACATCGACATCTTCCACTGAGCCAAGCCTTATATAATAGGCTACAAATGTTGCATAGAGGGTTTGGCCGACTTTGCTCAATGGTAACTGTATGCGGAAAGTTCCGTCGTTTTGGCTGATGATGCTTGAGCCTGCATACCGGGTATAGTTTTGATCCCAATAGAAGTAGACCATGGCGCCTGTATTGCGACCTGAAGTTGCATCGGCAACGGTGGTAAACATTTTTTCTACTGTTCCTTCTACATAGATATACTGCCAGCCTAAATCAATGGGATTAAACTGGTCGCTTACTATAATATCTTTTCGGCCGGGTCCCTGCACAGTGTGCGTTTGAGAAGCGGGATAAAATTTACCATCACGTTCTACAAAGAAATAAAGGGTAGTAGGACTTGTAAAAGCAGGTATAGAGATTTCCCAACCATCCCGATGCATTTCTAAGGCGCTTTTACTCCAGGACATATTGTCAAGTTTGCCGGTATCAAGCAGTTTATTTCCGGCATCCCATGCGAGGTTATATCCTTCGGCAGTAGTTATCCAGATAGTATTGCTGAAAAATTTGGCGCCTAATAAACCGTCAATGTTATTTTTCTTTAATTGTCCGTCAAGGCTCATAACATGTGAACCACGAATACTTGCAGTTGTTGCAGGTGTACTAATTTCGGAACTAGTCCAGATTTTAATCTGGGGAAGCTCTACAGGTTCTACATCAGTAGTATCAATACGAAGAATCTTATTCGGTTCAAGCGGGCGGACTATGATAGGATTTGCATTGTCATAAATAATATTAGTTCCGCTCACATTGACTAGTTCAAAGAGAGGCGTTCCCCGCTGGTCAGCAAGTTGGCTAAGGCCGGGAAGCATATCCATTGACCATGAGAGGTCCCAATTTTCACAACCTGCTGAGAATGTATACTCACCAAGAGTAACCTTCAAGTATCCGTATCCTTTTGCTGATGCGGCAAGATAAGCACGAATTGTTGCGGTGCTAATAGTATTTTGACAATTAATATAAGCGCTGCCGGATACGGTGACTGCATTAATTGTGGCAACTATACTAATACCATTTATATCGCTACTTCCTACCGGTAAACTGCTCCTTCCACCATTTACTCTTATATTCTGCTGAGCCACTTCGACATACAAGCCATCAAAACCGGTATAGATTTTGGGCCAGATATTATAAGTGCTTCCTATTGTTTCAGGCACCTTAACAGACCAGTTCATTGCTCCAGAACTTTTAAAACTACTACCTCTTATTTCTTTTTGAGTAATCAAAGACCAGGCAGTGGTAGAACCTCCAGTGCTATAAAAATAAGAACCGTTGTTTCCAATATCAAGACGGGCATGTGTTAAGCCGACAACATCTGTAGTAAATCGTAGTGTGCCGCTTAGTGTTATCAAAGGTATAGTATAATTAAAATTAAGTGAAGCAACATTGCTTTCTCGGATTGTTGTATCAGGTCCTTCTACCCTATAACGGCAGGGATTTATGTTATCGCCAACAGAGGAGGCGGTGATCATAGTAACAAATGCATCAATGCTGACATTGGTATTTGCTGATAGCGGAGCAGTAATTATGCTCCAATTGGTCCCACTTGCATAAGGGACCGTCGTGTGGCCAATAGTTGTGGTTCCTGAACTTGCCTCTATGTATATAGTCTCTATAGGCACAGCAGCCATATCTTCGGTAACAAGGCCTGCAACACTGCCGGAAAGCGTAACTGTTTTCATTCTAGGACTTAAACCAATACCATCTACTATTGTTGCATCTGCTGCAATTGTTTCTGTTAAAGAAGAAGTAAGCCCTGACCAGGTTTCGGAATAGCCGTTTGAGGCTTCTGCCTCTACAGTAAAAGTAATATTGCTATACGGTGCTGCATTGCGTGGTAGCAAAATATTAAAACCGCAATTTCGTGCTGTGCTGACGCCGGTATATGCAAGTCTTGGATTAGAAAAATTAGCCAGAGTATAACTTCCCAGTTGATTACCACCGCCGTCAATTGCAATAATGTTTCCGCTTGTTATAGGAAGAATGCTGTAAACCGATACTGTACCGGTTACTGCAATAGAATCATCCAGGTCCTCAATGGGAACCGGGGGTTGTAAGTCTATATCATAGCCATCAGGGTTTGTTTGTGTGTATTTCCACCATTCCCAATGGACGCCTGCTTGTTCATCTTTATTAGCCGGGTGTGATTCGTCCCCTGAGTTCTGCTGAATGGAGCCGCCAATATATGCCTGATAAAACTCTGTCAATGTATCATAGTTATACTGTCCATAATCATTTACGGACGGCATTGTGCTTACTGTTACAACTCCTTCGGCATCAGTGCTCTGGGCATTGCCGCTTCCAAACCATTCCTCAAGATGATAGCAGAATAAATGCAGATAGGCATTGGTATCGCAACCATATCGGGCTGTCATATCTCCACTTCCAGTATAGATAGCGTCCCAGTTAGAGATAGAGCCATTCTCTTTCGTAAGCTTATGCCCAAAAACATTGCCGCTGGAATTATCATTAAAGCGGACAGTCGAGATAACCGTATCAAAACTGTTGATGTCCCCAATTTCTTCTAAATCTAAGGCCGGTATTGCAGACCTTGTAAAATAGACGCATTCTGCCCCTCCGCTAAAACTGACCACTGTTGTTTTTGATACATAAGGTTCAATAATTATATCGACAATACCATTAGCTGAGGTTTCAACAAAATTTTCAAATTCTTTAGCACGACCGAAAGATTCAACTATTTCGCCCAGTGTCATTTTTGTTTGCTTATTCCCGTCAATTTCGACACGCGGTGCAATATACCACAGAACCTTCCAGGGAACCCGCGTTCGCGACCAACCTTCCCTCACAATTTCGTCCTCAATTGTCTCTGCGGGACTACTGTAGCTGAGAATATCTGTGCCGGAAAAATCTATTATGTCACCTACAATGGTGTTTTCCGCTGTCGGGGTAATAAGCGTTCCTTCGTAGTCTGCCCCATTTTGGTCTCCTCTCCAGGGTTTTGCCACCCAGGTAAGCCCATCGGAGGCAAGAATTTCGAAATAGTAGTAGGTTCCACTGCCGGTAGGGTAAAGAGTCACGTCGAAAGAGCCACCAGCACCACCACCTCCTGCACGGCTTAAGGACGGGGAAGGTTCAAGATTGATAGTTCCTTCTATATAATCGCCGGTTAAAGAGGCATTGGTGTATGCCCGTATTTTTGCCGCTTTAGGGACTTCTCCTAAAATGGAAAGAGATACATTCCCTTTAAAAGACACGGGAACACCCCCTGTAGGCCCAACAACAGGCTTACAGGAAAACAGGATTCCCAGTAAAAGAAATAAAATCGTATAAGTACTTTTCTTCATTTTTTTATTCCCACTTTAATAATATATCACATAGGGTGCAACCAAATGGCAATTTTACCACCAAAAAAATTTTTTTTGAGAATTTTTTTTTATCTGAAAAAAAAGTTTAACTACCCGTTGGCCTTGGCAATGCTGTAGCAGAAGTCGCCAATGTGCTCAATACGCTTTACCAGGTCGATAAAGAGAAGCTCGGTCTTTACATCTTCGCCTGCTTCCATGCGTTTACGGCTCTTTTTGCGGAGTTTGTCACGGTATTCGTTCACCTTGCCCTCAAAATCCCTAGCCTGTCTGTTTTCAGCAAACGAAAGCTTGGCGCCTAAATGCTTTGCCGTAAATTGCAGGTAATCCTTTGCCAGGCTGATAAAGGGGGTAATTGCTTCCATTTCTTTTTCTTTAAAGACCAGGTTCTTCTTCTCGCTTCGTTCAAGGATTTTTGCCATGCCAAAGCATTCATCGGTCATGTCTTCAAGGTCGGCCACAATGCGTAAAAGTGCGGAAATATGGCGCTGCTGCCCGGAATTGCCCATATCATTTGAACAACGAATAATTACCAGGGTAATCTGTTCGCGCATCTGGTCGGCAAATTCCTCATCCTCATGCATCTTTTCAATAAACTTATCGACCGCCTCTTCGTTGGACTGGCCATTATTGATAATCGGTATCATCTTGATTATTTCATCAAACATAGAGATAGTCTTTCCGGCCATCGACTGGACTTCCCGTTCAGCCTGAAAAAGCACCAACTCGGGGCTCTTTCGCATGGCCTCATCGTAAACAAATTCATAGACAGGCGGCCCTTCGCTGCCTTTTTCATCGTCCCTAAACACCTTTTTGCAAAACCAGGAAATCTGCTTCACAAAAGGCAGGAATAAAATAGTGCTGAAAAGATTAAATATCGTATGAAAGAGGGCAAGGCCTATCGTAATGGCGTCTTTTTCGCCCTGCAAAAGACCCGGATCAATCAGGTCCATTAAGGCCATAAAAGGATTAAAGAGGATGACGGCAATTACCGTCCCCACCACATTGAAGCCCACATGAACAAGAGCCGTTTGTTTTGCAGCAGGCCGTGCGCCAATAGCGGCAATAATTGCATCGGTTGTAGTGCCAATATTTGCCCCCAGAATAATGGCACAGGCCATGCGGTAATCGAAAAGCCCGCTATAAGCAAGCGTGATAGTCAGGGCTGTGGTTGCACTAGAGGAATTGAGTATAATAGTAATAACTGTGCCAAAAAGCACCCCAATAATAACGGAAAAAAAGCCCATGTTAGAAAGCCTGCCAACAAAGGCAACCTGTTCAGGATGCACTTCGGGAAGGCCGTTTTCCATCATTTCAAGGCCCAGGAAGACAAAGGCAAAACCAATAAGGGCAGAGCCTAAAGACTTATACTTCCATTTGATGTTCTCCATCACAAAGCCTAAAACCAGGGCCGGCAAGGCCAGCACCGATATGTCAAACTTACCGATAAGCGAAACAATCCATGCCGTGCCTGTAGTGCCGATGTTTGTTCCGAAAATAACCCCAATGGCCTGTGTCAGGGTAAGAAGGCCTGCATTGACAAAAGAAACAACGACGACACTCACCGCAGAAGATGATTGGACAATAAGCGTTACCACAAGGCCTGTCAGCACCCCGGCAACCCGGTTCTGCGTCATAAAATCCAGGGCCTTCTTCAGCCGTTCCCCGGCCGCCTCCTGAATACCGTCACTCAACACCCGAATGCCATAAAGAAACATACAAAGCCCGCCGGCAATAGAAAAAATGCTTGTAAATAGCGTCATACTTGCTCCAAGATCTTGTATTCCTTACTTTCTGTCACGGTAAGCGACAATCTCTTCGTATATCTCTACACCGTCCACCGTCTGCAAACCGCCTTTGCGGGGGCTTTTTTTCAAGTTTGCATAACTTAAGAGGTAACCCTTCGTTTGGTTTTTGCCTTTCAGGTATTCTGCCAGTTGGTTCATACCTTTTTGTTCATAGGATTCGCCGCGCCATATTTTAATTTCTATAATATATTCCTTGCCGCCGTAAAATACCACAATGTCCATCCGGCGGGAACCTCTGGTTTCAGATTCAACGGCATAATTGCCCTTGCCATTTATGATAGGGCGAAGAAAACATAAAAAGAGCAGCCGTCCCTGCCGTTCGATAAAATCCGAATCTTCGTCCCGGTATTCCGACTGCATAAACTGACCGAAACGTTTAAGGACTGTTTCCATGTCCAGAATGCCATCGTGGATATAGGCTGGCGCGTCGGCATCGCTGCTGTTAAGTTGTTCTCTGATATCCCTTGCCGCACTATAGTGGTTAAGCAACGTGGTGGCAAAGATTTTGTTCGATATGACGATTTTTCTGTCGCTATTGACCGCATAAATACCATACATCATGCCAAAATCCTGGGTCATATCGGTTAAAGCATAGGACACTTCTATGTCGGATAAAAGAATCTGCCTTGTGAGCGCATCCAGGTCGGGATGCGAAATAAGGTTTTTAACCATATCATCAAACAAAAGATTCTTTTTCGTTGAGATAATGTCTTTCGCCGCCTCGTCCA
>JAISIL010000165.1 GCA_031262035.1 Spirochaetaceae bacterium
AATACGGGCATATATTTATCATGATTTTCCCGTAATTGGCTGTTATTTACATGGGTATATATTTGTGTTGTTGCCAGGTCTGCATGGCCCATAAGCTCCTGCACAGAACGAAGGTCTGCACCGCCTGCCAGCATCTCTGTTGCAAAACTGTGACGCAGGGTGTGCAATTTACTGGACATACCAATTTGCCTGGTGAGCATTGCATAATTTTTCCAAATGCCCTTTCGCGAAATCCGCTTCCCCAGCCTGCTTATAAAAAGCGCCTCGGAACGCCTCTTCCCCACCAGCCTGGGGCGCGCCTCGGACAAATATTTTCGGAGCCATAGCTGGGCGGCCTCGCCAAAGAGAGAAAGCCTTTCCTTTTTGCCCTTACCAAAGACCCTTGCAATGCCGTCATCAATATACAGGTCGTCCATGTTTAAACCCACAGCCTCCGACACACGCAGCCCCGAAGAATAGATTAATTCGAAGAGCGCCCGGTCGCGAAGGCCGTAGTCATTGTCGGTGTCAATGCTGGCAAGCAATGTGTCAACGGTTTGGCGGCTATGCACAGAAGGCAATCGCTTGGGCTTTTTGGGAGCCTCCAATGCGTTTGCCGGATTCTCTTCGCGCATACCTTCTGCTATAAGGAAATTATACCAGGAACGCAGGGCAGAAATTGCCTTTGCAATAGAACGGGAATCGATATTCTGTGTCTTCCTGCGCCATTCAAGATACTCAACCAGCTCGTTTTGGGAAAGGGCCTTTATATCAAGCTCCTCTTCTTCGGCCCAGCGCTTCAAAGAATTTATCTCGAAGCGGTAAGTCTCGGCGGTAAGCTTTGAACGGCCTTCTACCATCTGCAAAGAGGCAAGGAAGGATTTGATTTCTCTATCGGACACCGGCTTCTTCCATTTTTCTTTGCTTCCTGAGGTAAGCAGGAATACGCAGGTCTTCACTGGAGAATAAATCGTTTGTGCTGCCTGCGCCGGTCAGCGGCCATACAACACCGGAACCTAGCCCCATTGCACGGTTACTCCGTATCTTCTGTGCGGCAAGCTTCATCTCTTCGGTTTCAAAACCGGTTGCAACAAAGGTTACCTGCAATTTATCTTCCAGAAGCGGATTAATCGATTGCCCAATAATAATATGACAGTCATCGCTGGTGTTACGGGTAATGTATTCCATTACTTCCTGATATTCGAACATCGTAATGCCGTCTTCGCCACTGGAAATATTTACCAGCACATGCTTGGCCCCTTCGATGCTGCTATTTTCCAAAAGCGGATTATCAAGCGCCTTGGATGCAGCCGATTCTGCACGGCCTTCACCTTCGCTAATGCCAATTCCCATGCGGGCTTCGCCGTTTTCTTCCATAACGGTTTTTATGTCGGCAAAGTCTACATTGATAATACCCGGTTGGGTAATCAGTGTTGCAATGCCTTCAACACCCTGCCGCAAAATATCGTCGGCCATAAGAAAGGCTTCTTCGGTTGTTGTTCGTTTATCAATAATATTAAAAAGGTTCTGGTTGGGTGTTACAATAAGTGCGTCAACACTTTCCCGGAGCTTTTTAATGCCCTCTTCGGCAAGCAGCATCTTCTGCCTGCCTTCGAAACCAAAGGGTTTGGTAACCACCCCAACGGTAAGGGCATGGTTTTCCTTTGCAATCTGTGCAATGACAGGAGCCGCACCGGTGCCTGTTCCGCCGCCCATACCGGCAGTAACAAAGACCATATCGGCCCCGCGTATTGCATTGGCAATAATGTCACGGTCTTCTTCGGCCGCCATTTGCCCAACATCGGGTTTGCCGCCGGCTCCCAGGCCGCGCGTCAGGTTTTTACCGATAGGCAGTTTGAGTGATGCCTTGTTTTTGTTCAAAACCTGCACATCGGTATTTGCAGCAATAAAGGTTACCCCTTGCACACCGTTTTCGATCATACGGTTTACTGCATTACCACCGCCGCCGCCAGCACCAATTACCTTGATGACTGTCATCCCGGGTTCTGTTACCCCGCCGTCAATAATCTGAATATCCACTTTTTTGTCCCCCCTCTGGACTTCCATAATCTATGGGCCTTAGCCCTATGTTAAAACATTTCGCCTTTAATCCAATTGCCCAGGCGGCTCCAGAAACCGGGACGGCCATCCTCGATTTTTTTGCCTTCAGGCGATTGTTTAGACGCTGTGCCTATTTCTCTTTCGTTTCCTTCTATTACAAGGCCTACTGCCGCTGCAAATTCCGGCCTGCGATACTCCGATTCAAGGCCGCCAATGGCCAAGGGCGAACCAACACGGACCGGCATACCAAATACTTCGCTTGCCAGTTCTACGATACCAGGCATCTGTGCCCCGCCGCCTGTCAAAACAATACCGCCGCCTAAGGGCCGGGTAATCGACTGCGAGAGCTTTACCAATTTATCGCGGGCCATGCCCAGTATCTCTTCCATTCTGGGGAGTATTATCTGATACAGATGCGCGACAGAAACACTCATCGGCGGCCTTCCCCCCATGCCAGGCACATCAACCGAGGCGCCGTCTTCTATAAGCTCATCCCAGCAGCAGCCTGCTTTTTTCTTTAAATCCTCTGCCGTATCGAATGCAATCTTTAGACCATAGGTAATATCATTGGTTACATCAAAACCACCAAGCGGGACCGTGTAGGTAGAATAGGGCGCACCCTGTGTGTAGACCATCATTTCAGTGGTGCCGCCGCCCATGTCAATTAAGGCCACGCCTGTTTCTTTTTCCTCAGAGGTCAGCACGGCTCGTCCTGCAGCCAGAATCTGCAAAACCAAATCGTTTACCGGAAAGCCTGCACGGTTTACACACTTAATCAGGTTTTGTGCACTGGTAATACTACAGGTGATAATATGCACTTCCGCCTCAAGCCTTGTTCCCAGCATATCAATTGGTTCACGGATATCGCGTTGATTGTCTACAATGTATGTTTGGGGAATAACCTCAAGGCGCTGTTTATCCATAGGAATAACCACAGCCTGTGCCGCCTCTATGACACGGGCCATATCGGTTTCGTTAATCTCGCCGCGCGACTCGCCGTTTCTGCCGGTAATTGCCACTACACCACGGGAATTGATACCCTCGATGTGGCTGCCGCCAATGCCTGCCCACACGGTTTTTACCTCGCGGCCGGACATCATTTCGGCAGCCTCAATGGCCTGCCCAATAGAACGAACGCATGCCTCAATGTTGACGACAATACCGTTCTTCATTCCCATGGAAGGCACATCACCGACACCGATGATTTCAATCTGAGATTTTTCGTTTCGTTCACCTACGATAGCCCGAACCCTGCTGGTTCCAATATCGAGGCTTGCCACTAAAGGCCTTATATTCGCCATATTCATCCCCTCATCTTATATGACGCGGCGCCCGAGCGTAAATCGACTTCTTCTACATCCATCCCGTTTTGTTTAAAAACATCCAGCATGAGCGCCATGTACTTTAATACATCTTCATTCAATTCATTTTCTACACGGAACTTTACCCTGTCGTGTATCGGATACAGTAAAAGGTCAAAACCGTTGTAGTCTTTTTTAATTATACGTATTTCTGAAATTCCTGCAAGTAGCTCAGGATTTACCGTCTGTAAATTCTCAATTCGTTCAAAAAGCCCCTCAAAAAGAGGGGGAAGCTGCATTCCCAGGTAAATTTTGTCAAAGCTAAGCCCCGATACAATAGGAAGATTCGCATTAGCGTCACCAATTCCGATAATTACTCCCTGCCGGTCAAAAACAAGCGGCGTTATAGCTCCATCTATACTGATAAGTGATTGCGCAGCGGGCTTTCGAGTCTGCACAATAATTCTTGCCGAGTCGGGGTATCGTTTAAGAACCACTGCCGATTCAATTTGATAAAGACTTTCCAGATTCTCTTTTGCATTAACAACATTGAAGGTGATATAAGAGCTTGCATCGGTGATACCCGCTGCACTAATCGCCTCGCCATAAGAGATAGAACGGGGCAGCCCGCTTATCTCGATATCTTTTAATGGAAGGAAGGGGCAGATAACACAGAGCCAGAAAAGACCGCCGCAGACAAGAGCAACAAGAATGATGCCAATTCTTTTAAGCCAGACTTCAAGGGCCGAGTATTCTTCTGTTTGGCTTTCTGTATTTTCATACAGTGAATAATCAGCCATAAACACTTGCCTCCTTCCGTGAAACATTTACCACAAGGCCTGCACTGACCAGTGTGGTAACCAAGGCCGACCCACCGGCACTAAAGAAGGGCAGCGGAATACCTGTTGCAGGAATAGCCCCTGAGGTAACGCAGATATTCAAAAGGGTCTGGCTTGCAATTGTAGTAACAAGGCCAAAGGCAAGGAGCCTTCCAAAAAGGCTTTCCGATGCAAGCGATGCCTTATAGCCCCGGTAAACAAAAAAAGCAAAGAGGATAAAGAAAAGCAGAACACCAACAAAGCCCAGTTCTTCGGCAAATGCCGAAAAAATAAAGTCCGATTGAATTTCCGGCACACTGGTGAGTTTTCGTGTTCCCTGCCCTATTCCCTTGCCCCAAAAGCCGCCTGACTCAATAGTCAAGACCGATGCACGCACCTGATAGCCTGCACCAAGAGGGTCCCAATCGGGATTCATAAAGGAAATAAAACGGGTAAGCCGGTGTGTCCTTGTTAATATCAGCAGGGCAGACACCGGAATAATTAAAGCAATAGCCATTACAAAGTATCGTATGCGAACACCGGCAAGAAAAAAAACTACCAGCGCATTCAGGACAACGAACAATGCAGTAGAAAAATTGTTCTGCATATAAATTAAAGCGAAAAAGAGCACGGTCATTAAGGTCGGCGGAAGCACAGCCTTCATAAAACTATTTACATCTTCTTTCTTTTTATCAAATATATGTGCAAGGTAAATAGGCAGCACCAATTTAACCATTTCGGAAGGCTGGTAACTAAAGCTGCCAATACCAATCCACCTTGAGGCGCCGTTTTTCGATATCCCCACACCGGGCACAAAGGTCAGCACACACAAAATGATTGTTCCCAAAACCAACGGCACAATAAAACGACGAACGGAGTCTAAAGGTATATAAGAAGCAATAAAAAACAAGAGAACACCGACAGCGCCAAAAATCAATTGACGGGAAACAAAGTAAAAACCATCATTAAAAAAGCGTTTGGCAAAAGCATAAGAACCTGAATACAAGGTGACCAAGCCCAGTGCCGTCAGCATAAATACTGCCAGCACTAAATACGAGTCAACTTTCATTTTCTGAAGGCCTCTCTCGGCCTGTAATTCTATTGCCATACTCATTATTGCATCCAAGGGCCTGATAAATCAAGCCCCTACATACTCCTTCCTACTTCCTACTTCCTACTTCTTACTGTATTTTCAGGGTAGATAACCCGATTATGGCGAAAATTCCGCCTAGAATCCAAAAACGTGTTACCACCTTTGTTTCTGCCCAGCCTGAAAGCTCAAAATGGTGGTGCAGGGGGGCCATACGGAAAAGCCGCTTTGGTGTGCCGCTTCTCCAACGCGTCCACTTAAAATAGAGCACCTGCAATACTACCGATGCTACTTCCAAAACAAAAACCCCTCCCAAAATTAACATTAAAATTTCTTTTTTTATAATTAATGCAATAACGCCTATCAGGCCGCCCATAGAAAGGCTGCCTACATCGCCCATTATCACCTCGGCAGGGTGGGCATTATACCAGAGGAAGCCGACACAGGCACCCACAGCAGCCAGGCAGAGAACGGTCAGTTCCCCGCTTCCCGGTATGTAGGGTATACCCAAATAGGCCGAGAAGTCGACACGGCCCGAAAGGTAGCTCAATATGGCCAGCGCAATAAAGACCATCAATATAAGCCCTGTTGCCAGGCCGTCAAGCCCGTCTGCAAGGTTTACCGCATTGGATTCACCAACAACAAGGAGCATGGCAAAGGGTATCCACCAAATGCCCATATCGACAACAGGGTTTTTGTAAAAAGGCAGATACAAGGCCGTTTGGTCTTCGCCGCCATAAAAATACAAAAAAACCGCTATGGCCCCTGCAACAACAAATTGCCAGACCAGTTTCCCCCAGGGATGCACCCCTTCAGAATTTTTTCTCTTTATTTTCAGGTAATCATCCACAAAACCGAGGGCTCCAAAGCCGATAAAGGCAAAAAAAGCCGTCCAGACATAGACATTATCCCAATCTTCCCAGAAAAAAACAGACACGCTAATAGAAAAAATAAAGAAAACGCCGCCCATTGTCGGCGTTCCCTGCTTTGCAAGGTGTGTTTGCGGGCCATCAAGCCGGACCACCTGCCCAAACTTTAATTTACCAAGCTCCAGTATCATTTTGTCACCAAAAAGATAACAGATTAAGAGGGCGGTAATGGCCGAATAAGCCCCACGGAAGGTCAAATACTGAATAACATTCAGTGGTGTAAAATATTTTACCAGCGGATATATCCATTCAAGAAACATTTTCTATCCTTTCAAGCGCACAGGCGCGAGAGCCTTTTATAAGCACAATGTCATTATCCTGCAAACTGCTGAACAATGCATCTTTTAAAGTATCCATATCGCAGGTCCAAAATACCGGGCCTGCTTTTTCGTCCAGAATTTCCCCTGCCGCATCTTCCATCTCCTTCCCAAAAAGGAACACCGCATTACTGTGCATTGCTGCCAACCGCCTGCCTGCATTCCGATGTGCCTCCCGGGAAAAAGCCCCCAGTTCCAGCATGGAACCCAGGACATACACCTTCCGCCTTTTTACCGGCTTGTCAGCATCCAGGCCGGCAATAAGGTCAAAGGCTGCATTCAGAGAATCGGGGTTTGCATTGTAGTAATCGCGAATTAAGGTGATGTGTTTGCCGGCCAGAATTGTGTCGACTATTTCGCTGCGGCCTGCAATTGGCTGCACAGCTTCCAGGCCTTTAACAATAGTTTCATCGTCAATGCCTGCAGCCTGTGCAATGCTTGCCGCAGCAATAGCATTCCGCCAATTGTGAGCGCCCGAAAGGGCGAAGGAGACGGGCTTCCCCTCCCAAGTGTAACCCGTCTCCTCCGATTTTGCCTCAAGTATATTACCATAGTATATAACTCTGCCTTTTAAGCCACGGGCCAATTGGTCCCGCATTGGCTCCCAGGCAGGAATAAGCGCAATGTCATTTTTGTCGAACAAGCTGAAAATATCTTTTTTTTCTTCAAGAATTTTCTCCTTTGTGCCGAACATTTCGATATGGGCAGTCCCAATCAAAGTGATGCAGGCAATAGAAGGACGAACAATCTGAGCCAGGCCGGCCATTTCGCCGGGATGGTCGCTTGCCATTTCGAAGATGGCCGCCTTGTCTGTGGGCTTTACCTTAAAGGCCGCCAATGGAAGCCCTGTTTCGCTGTTCATGTTCCCCGGGCTTACAGCAGTAGGCATTGCCTGCCTAAAGATGCTCCCCGTAATTTCTTTCACGGTAGTCTTCCCCACCGAGCCGGTGATGCCTATGCGGAGAAGATTGGGGATAGAATCAAGATAATCGCGAGCCAGGTCTTGCAATGCTTGCAAGGAATCAGAAACCTCACGCAAAGACGCCAAGGCGCCAAGGGAATTTCTTTGCGTCTTTGCGTCTTTGCGTGAGCTAATTATCCCCGTTGCACCACGCCTGATGGCATCATCAATATAATCTGCACCGTCGACATGGTTTCCTTTGAGTGCTACAAAGAGGCTTCCTGGCTGCACCTTGCGTGAGTCTATTTCTACCGATGTATAGTCGCCATGAAGCAACTTCTCTCTAATCTGTTCCATTATCCTCTTCAATTTCTATCTGCAAAACTTCTTCGGGCTGTTTTTTTACCAGGCCCAATTCGTTTTTGGCTATTTTTTCTATCCTTTCTGCCGAGGACAGCACGGCAATGCCTGCAATAAGGCGCTTATTGGCGTCTACCCAGGACGATTGCTGGTTTTCAATCAGCTTGCTTTCATCAACAAGACTATCATAGTTGAAAGTCTGCCAAATCAGGCAGGATGACATCAGCGGTATCGAAAGCAATAAGATAAAAGAGATGATTTTATGCATGTAACTTCTCCACAACACGAAATTTGGCGCTCCTGGATGCAGAATTGGCAAGCCGCTCGGCATCGCCGGGAACCACCGGTTTTTTTGTTATAATTTTATAATCTCCCAAATTATTCAAACTATTCCTCTCTTTATCTATCGGCATACTTACCGTTTTAAATAAATTCTTTACAATGCGGTCTTCCAGGGAATGAAAACTAATCACCCCCATCCTGCCGCCGGGAGCCAGCTTCGCAAGGGCGCTCTGCAAAAGGCCCTCAAGCGAATCAAGTTCTCCGTTTACCGCAATCCGAAGAGCCTGAAAGCTCCGTGTTGCAGGGTGTATCCTTCCATGCCTATAGGCAGGCGGAACGGCCCCCTCGATAATCTTCGCAAGAGCTCCGGAAGTCATAATAGCGCCGCGCTTTCGCTCATCTATTATTGCCCTTGCAATCCGGCGGGAATATCTTTCCTCGCCATATTGATATAAAAGATTGGCAAGCTCGCTCTCGCCAAGGCGCGCAATCAAATCGGCAGCGCTCACCTTCCCATTTATATCAATTCTCATATCGAGGGGCTCGTCTTCCGTCTTGAAGCTAAAGCCCCGCCCGCTCTTTTCATAATGAAAAGAACTGATGCCCAAATCAAAAAGGATAAGATTGGGCGCCCCCTCCGGCGCCCCCCCCTTGAACCAGTCATTCGACCAGCCCTCGTAATACCCTACCCTATCGCCAAAACCTTGCAGCCTTTCACGGGCTACATTGAGGATTGCGCCGTCTGCATCAATCCCCAGAACATGCAGGCCGGGAAACTTTTCTAAAAAAAGCTCGGCGTGCCCGCCTTCCCCCATATTGCCCTGCACCATAAAGCAGCCGCTGCCCTCAGCAGGAAAGCCGATAGCCGCAGGCGCCAGATATTCCAAAACCTCGTTCGGCAGAACGGGAATGTGGCTATAGGTCATTCCGTTTCGCCATTTGAAGCCCCCGATTGGTTAAAATCAATCGGCCCCAGGTTGCTCAAAATATCTTCCAGGTCTTCTACATTCTGTTCAAGATAGGCGTCATAACGAGCCGTATCCCAAAGCTCAATCATATTTCCGTTTTTCAAAAACACGCAATCTTTTTTCAGCCCGGCATAGTCCCGCAAGGCCTGAGGAATTGCGATACGCCCGGCCTTATCAATCTCTACCTCGGTAGAGGGAATGATAAACTGGTGGCGAAGGATATTGGCCTTTTTTAAATCGAGGGTCTTCGCCTGACTTTCAATCAAATTCTCGAAACCGGGCCATTTATCGGGCGGATATAATAGAAGAGATTTCTCATAATTCTTGGTCAGCACGAAGCTTGAAGTGCTAAACACTTCCCTGAGCTTGGCAGGAACGCTCACCCGTCCTTTTTCGTCCAATGAATTGTAGAAACTGCCATTAAAGGCCATAACTCCCTTCTTTTCCCCCTTTTTCCCCTATTTTCCCACTTGAGTTTATTATATATCCTCTATTGTATTTTTGTCAATAGACAGAATACTTTTTTTTAAAAAAAAATTGATTTTTTTTCGTGTTTTATCTATACAGGTGAGTAGTAGAAGGGGTATTTCTGAGGTATAGGCGGGTGGTCGCCTCTACCTCAAGAACTATATTTCATTAGAGAAGACTTAGAGTCCGACAAATTCTATATCAAAAACCAGGAAAGAATTGCCGGGAATAATGACCTGTCCGGTCCGCGGGTCAGTAACGTCATCTTCGCCATAAGCCATCTCCGGGGGAATTATCACAAGCCGTTTTTCCCCAGGCCGCATATCCTGCAATGTAAGACTGAAACCTGGTATTACCCGATTCAAAGCCATACTCACAGGAGTCGCACCGTTTCTATCGAAAAGGGTGCCATCGAGGAACAACCCTGTGTAGTTAATTTTCACCGTGCTGTTTGCCGAAGGCTTATCGCCGGAACCTTCTTTTTCTACTTTATACATAATACCACTGGGCATAGCCTTAAGGTCGGGATATTTTTCGGCTATAGTCTTAAGGTCGGCTTCCCGTTTTGCCTTGGCCAGAGCGGCCATTCTTTCGTCATGGGCTGCAAGAAGGGTATCAAAGGCTGCCTGCCCGGTTTTAAATTCATTGGCTCCCGGTCCGTTTCGTATAATCCGTATTGTATTGATTTTATCGCCTTGCTTTATCGAATTAACCACATCCTGGCCTTCTACCACATGGCCAAAAATAGTATGCCGGCCGTCCAACCAGGCTGTTTCCGTTAGGGTAATGAAAAACTGGCTGCCGTTTGTCCCCGGACCGGAATTTGCCATGGATAAAATGCCGGCGCCATCGTGCTTAAGGCTTGGGTCAAATTCGTCGGGGAACTTGTAACCAGGCCCCCCAGTACCATTCCCCAATGGGTCGCCGCCTTGAATCATAAAATCCTGTGCATCGCCATTGTTCTTGCTGATAACCCGGTGGAAGGTAAGGCCATCGTAAAAAGGCTTGCCCTGCGCATTGGTCATAGTGCCCTCGGCAAGGGACACAAAGTTGCAGACCGTTAATGGGGTCTTCTGATACTCAAGCCGGAGAACAATGTCGCCCTTGTTCGTGGAAATCTTCGCAAAAAGCCCGTTTCCCAGGGCTGCATCATTCGTGCTTTTCGTTGTATTAGCTACCATTTTAACCTCCGGAGCATTTTGAGCCGGAGCAGGTGCAGCAACGGCATTTTTCTTTTCGGCACAGGCACCAAGTGCCAGCGTTACAAATACTGCAAATAATATATTTCGTTTCATTTGTTCCAGCATAGCAAAAACAACAAAAAGGGTCAAGTGGGCTTCTTGACTTTTTAGACAGGATAGGATATAGTTGTTTGTATGAAATGCTTTAATACCACAGGCCCTTGCGTGCCAGGCATGCATTATATGGTCAACATTGAAAAAGATTTGCCCTCCGGCAAGTCAAAACTCAGCCAAACTATGGCAATGATTGATAAGGGACAGTACTTTACCATTAACCGCGGCCGACAATACGGCAAAACAACCATGCTGAACATGCTGCGCTTGGCAATGACAGGTAAGAAAGTAGTTATTAATTTTAGTTTTGAAGGCCGTGAAGCCTTTTTTGTTTCTCAAGAAATCCTTGCAGAAGGTCTAAGACGCCTTATCTTTGCAGAACTAAAAAGAAATCAGCCTGAACTTGCCAATATTTTTGAAAATACAATAAGCGGTCCCTTTGCTCTGGAGGATTTAGCCGATAACATCTCAACGCTCTGTGCTACATCCAAACAGGATGTGGTTCTTCTGATTGATGAAGTAGATAAGGCATCCAGTTATGATGTTTTTGCTTCTTTTTTGGGTAAATTGCGAGATATGTATCTTGAACGCAGTGTGACAGATACGCCTACATTCAAAAGCATTATTCTAGCCGGGGTGCATGATATAAAAAATCTGAAACGGAAAATCCGCCCCGAATCGGAGCATGTGTATAATTCCCCCTGGAACATTGCCATGCAATTTGATGTGGACATGTCCTTTAGCGCCCCCGAAATTGCCACAATGCTCGAAGAATACGAAGCCGACCACCACAGCGGTATGGATATAAAGGCTATATCGGAAGAACTCCGCGAGTGGACCGGAGGCTACCCCTTTCTGGTTTCACGCTTATGCCAGTTAATTGATGAGAAACTTGACCAAGACTGGACTATGGCAGGCATAGAAAAGGCGGTAAAACTGCTTATTTCGGAACAAAACACTTTGTTTGATGATATGGTAAAGAATATGGAGATGTATCCTGATATATACCATTTTACTTATGCACTGCTCATTCTGGGCGAAGAAAAAAGGGAATCGCTGCTTGACCCGATTATTCAAAGAGGGCTCATGTTCAGTTTCTACAGAATTGCTGACGGCAAAGTATTGATAGCAAACCAGATTTTTGCAAAAGTGCTTACCGATTATTTCCTTTCCAAAGATGATACGACTGAAAAAAACAATGTCAATATAACTGGTGTTTTTAAAAATGATGTTGTCCGAAACGGCCGTTTCGATATGGAACTGGCAATTCGGAAGTTCTCGGAACACTACAACGAAATTTTTACACAAAAAGACATCGGCTTCTGGGAAAAATATGCAAGGCTCGTATTTTTAACTTATCTTAAGCCCCTCATCAATGGCGAAGGTTTTTATCATCTGGAAAGCCAGTTTACCGACCTCCGCCGCATGGATATTGTTGTTGACTATGGCAAAAACCAGTTTATCATTGAACTGAAACTTTGGCACGGTGAAGCCTATGAAGAAGAAGCCTATAAGCAACTAACTGATTATCTGCACAGCCGTACGGGCGGAAAATCTTCTGCCCCAACCGGCTGGCTTGTCTGCTTCGATTTACGCAAAGACAAAAAACCCCGCACCGGCTGGATAGAAAAACACGGCTGCAAGATATTTGAGACTGTGTTGTGAGGTAGTTACACAGACGCTACATATTTGTCCATTTCTTCAAGGATGCCTTTGTCGCCAGTTAAGTGAAAGGGTTCGTAGGCTTTTTCGATGAAACCAAGGAAGTTACACCTCTTGTCCAATTCAAGAAATTGCTTTGTGCTTAATTTATGTTTTCTACAGTAGAGCGATGCAATGTGTATCTGTAAAAATAGAACATCATTTATATCCATGTCTACCCCTTATATCACACACCAGCGTTCCCAATCGCCCTTTTCTTCGGAGCTAATCATATCAAGTATATAAGGCGCATTCTCCAGATAAAAAAAACTTCTGGTGTCCTGTAGCAGCGTCCAAGTCTTTGTTCCCATAAAATAGCGCAACGCATCAGTCGTATTCATATTATGTTCTTTGGCATATTCTTCTACCACCTTTGTTGTTACTAAATCCTGACATAAAGTGCTCATAGCCTTGCTTATCCTCATGCTACTTGCTCCTTTTTGTGTAATGTTAAATAGCCGATTGCCTTTTCGCTGCCAAAGAAATACTGTCCGGGAAGTTTATCCGTTTCAATTAAGGCAAGCAGAGTATTAATAGCTCGTTCGCTTCCCACAGCGCCATATCCACCTGAAAGATATATTTGAATTATCGTGTTGGTCTTATCGTTTGCAGTAGGGCCTATGACCATATCATACTGATGTTCCCTTCTACGGCTTCGCCGATTCATAGTTACAAATTGCATCCATTCCCTATCTGCCTGATTAAATTCTTTTACATTGAGCCTCTCTAAGGCATCAAGGGGAAAGTGATATTCATACAGCCAGACTTGCACGGCTTCCGCATATCTAACACCTACATTCCGGCGCACTTCCTCAATGATTTTATTCCGTTTGGCCAATGAAACGGCATGCATTCGAGAAGCAGATGTGTAAAAACCTATACCAAAATCCTTAAATGGCTTACCAAACGAGAGATCAATGCTCTCAAAGTCGTATATTGAACCATGGTAGAGGGTCAAAGTTTCCATTACCTATTAATATATAAGATAATTGAGAAGATGTCAAGTGCAATTTTGTAGTAGTGGGTTGCGCTTTTTATAGAGGAACTGCGGTTTCTTGCAGCCTCTGCTGCACGAGTTTTTTGATAAGGTCCCAGGGTAGTTCCCTGTCCGATTCAAAACGAAGGGTGCCTTTGCCGCTGCGGTAAGGGGCTGCTTCCGGTATTGCATCTATACACTGCGGCTGGGGGAAAATACCAATATGGTCTTTGAAAGCGGCATAGTGAATCAGATTCTGTTTTAAATAGAAAGTAGGCATGCCGTAAGATATTTTCTCGCTTGCCTCAGGCGGTAATTCCGCACAAATCAGCTCCCGCAACTTCTGTAACACCCGCTGCATATCAGGTGACTGTTTTGCAATGTATTCATCGACTGTTATTGTTTGCGATTTTGTCATGCCTTGACTGTAGCATGGATGCAGGAGTTTGTCAATGGGGTGCTTGATTTGACTATTTTTGTGATTTATTAACCGCGAACCACTGACGCATGTATGCGTTGACCACGCGAACGGGCTGCATAAAAATAATTGTAAAATCACTATTGACTTTTCCTGCTATAAGTGTTACACTATAGTCATGGACACGGTAAAACCTCAGGATGGCAGGGAACTGCTTCTGCCAAAGAATGATTTTCTTTTTAAGTTCATCTTTGGCGATGAGCGGCACGAT
>JAISIL010000201.1 GCA_031262035.1 Spirochaetaceae bacterium
CATAGAAAACAAGTCTGTCGTTTGCTCAATTTCATAATACTGATGCAATCCCTCCTTGATACCCTTAATCAAGGGAAAATCTTTATCAACATCACGTTCATCAACATTTCCAGTAGATATTTTCCCATCAACTGACATTAACATGAACAATGTAACAATTGGCTTATCCATTAAAACACTCCTTTTTAATCAATCCAAAGACACCAGTAAATTCCAAATTTGTCTATTAAAGATGTCATATACGGACTAAACATACAAGCTCCTGGAGGTTGATCAATTTTCAGTGCACCTTCTTTTAATACATCATATGCCTTCTTTACATTATTCCTTTCGTCACTATAAAAATGCAGACAAAATTGCATTTGTTCTCCAGATTTTCTAACACCTTCTGATATTGCTAAGGTTTGTCCATAAACATCTAATTCGGCATGTATATATTCACCTTTATCATTTTTACCATTAAAGCCAAGTCTTGCGCTAAAAGCTTTTTGATAAAATTCAACGGCTTCAACACTGCCTTTTACATATATTTGCATCATAGATCTTTTCATTAATATTCCTCTCTATACATTTTTATGTCATTAAGACTACATATATTTAGCCTATCCAATTGTTTCATTATTTGGAAAACTCCTAAATATTATTGTATTCCCATCAGGGTCTTCAAATATCATATTTCTCGCACCCCAAGGTCTTGTAGTTGGTGCTTCTTTAATTTTTATATTCATTTTTACCAGTCTATCATATTCTTTATCAACATCATCTACCGTAAACGCTATTACAACATTATTATTGACAGATTCTTTTTCTGTTCCATCGTTGTATATCGCTAATGGGATTCCTTCTGATTGAATTGCTTGATGAACAGTATCATCACAATCCGTTGTTGTATTTAAAACATCTTTATAAAACTGTGCCATTTTAACAACATCATTTGTCTTTATTCCTATTTGTGCTAATATCATTCTAATTTACCTCCAATTATATATAACTTAAAAAGTTCAGCATCCTATTCTTTTGTAAATAATTTACATGCTATTTTTAAATATACAATTCCATTCTTTGCTATTACCTTAAAACTCTGTTTTTCATAAAATCCTTCTATACCATCTACTGTCTCAACCAGCCATTCAGAATTGGGGAAATGTTCAATGCACTTCTGTATCATTGCAGAACCAATCCCATAATGCTGATATTCCGGATGTACAGCTAAATCATATATTATTGATCGAAACATTTTATCACTTAATACCCTAACAAATCCAATGAGTTTTTTATTTTTCCACGCTGATATTACTAAAGTTGAATTTATGAATGGAACGTTATAATTATTTAACATCTGAAGAGTTTCAGATCCATCAGACCAGCCAACTAAAACAAAAATTTTGTGTAATTCATTTATCGGTAAATCCTTTCTTGAATCACAATAAGCAATTTCTTCCATATTTTTCTCCTATTATATAATATAATTTATTTTAGTCCGCCGCGGACGCAAGCGCGAAGCGATATCGCCGTATACTAAACCTTCTCATAACTGCTTATTCTAATCATTTACTTTCTAATATGAACTGGCAGCTCTTTTTGCCTTTACTCATTAGTGCAGATGTTACTAATTCTACTTTTAATTCCTCTCCCAATAAATTCTCAAGATGGTGTTGTATATGTTTCCCACAGCACCAGCAATAAGTCGGTGACATTTCTGTATCCATTACCACTTTTAAACATGAACATACCTTTTCCGGCTGCTTTTCATCAAAAAAAGTAACTTCATATTTGCCTTCATCATTAATTTTTATTTCATGTCCAAATACATAATGCGTTTTATTGATTACTTCGATTCGTTCCGCTGCAGTTTTAAATTCTTTCTTAACACTAGCACACAATGCTTTTCTTTTTCCTTCAAGACAACAGGCACAATCCCCGCGAATATCTTTTCTGGTGTTTTCATCAAGTAATTCGTCCATTGTATTCATAGCACTGAAATACCATTCAGCAACTGCCTTTTTGCTGGTCTTTTTCGTAATTTTTTCACCATTTCTCATTATTTCCGATATAGCATCGTCATTTATACCATGTTTTATTAAACTTTGATATAAATCTTCCATTTTACCAATTTCGTAAGTACGAACATAATTTGGTTCTTTCCAATACTTAAATGTAGACATACAGTCCTCCTATTTTTTTCACTTAGGCGGCATGGACGTAAGAGCGAAGTGATAGCGCTGTACGCTTAGATTTCATACCACTATCTTCTTGTATCGCTTCATCAATAACCTCTACTTAATACCTTAATCAATATTAAATACCCAGAAATCCGCATATGTTTCATTTCGTCCATGTTGATCTTTAAAACTATAATTTGACAGGCTAAAGCCATTCTCCTTAAGAGCCATAATACGTTTTTCGGCAATTGGAGTCGCTCTTGTTACAATTCCAGTTGCACTAAATATTGTAACAATTTTATCAATAATCAATGATAAAAGACTTTTTATGTACATTTCATTTTCATATTTATAAAGCATATCAATTCGAAGCACAAGAGCAGATGGACAAAATTCATCCGTCGATGATTTTTTAAAAACTTCTATTGTTCCGATAATATTCTGATCACTTTTATCAATGATTGACAATCGAACAAAAGTATGCAATTTATATGCATCCAACCAAGCTTTTATACATTTACGCATATCATCGCTTGTTTTAATTTCATAACCAAAATCACAATTAAAACCGCTACAGTCATTAAGTATTTCTTGATTTTTTGGATCATTATATACCAATATCAAATTATCTGCATCTTCTTGTTTAATCAAGCGCAGTTCAAAAATTTCATTTTCGATTTTTGGTATAAATTCATAAATGTCATCATCCATAATATCACTCCTTTTGACCATTCTCTTTTTGGTCATTTGCGGTCTATTCCCACCGCTCTGCCTGCCCCCTATCAGTTGAAAACAGTGTATACTGTCTTCAAAATAATTGCAAGTACGGTAGGGGCACGGTCAGGGCAAAATCATTTAACTTTGAAATCATAAAAAACAACCACGAATATACACGAATCGGCTTCGCCGACACGAATATTCTACGATAAGTAAACAAAAATTCGTGTGGCCGAAGGCCATTCGTGTTATTCGTGGTTACTATAAAGTTAAATGATTTTGCCCTAATTTAAGCCCTATTGTATATTGACAAATCGCCAAAAATACTGTATAATTATGCAAATTTAGACGGCGGGAAAGACCGCAGGAGAAAAGATTATGGCAAAAGTAGAACAGAGATTCCTTGATGCATCGTGGATGATGCATGTCTCCGGTGAACCTTCGAAAGAGGTGCAGCAAATCGGCCCCATTTACAAGGAGATGATGGCAAAGGCTCCTATTGCCCCCGGCATGGAGATGGAAGGTATTGATGATTCAACTCCGGCAAACCTGAAACGCGAAGATGTCCAGGTGGCAAGCCAGAACTGCTATTTTTACTCTGACCCTGCACGCGATAAGGATACAAAACGGCTTGTATTCTATATTCACGGCGGCGCTTTGATTATGGGAAACGGCAAACTTGCCCGCTCTCAGGGCATTGCAGCCTGCAATAATCTGAATCTTCCGGTCTTTGTTGTCGAGTATCGCCTTTCGCCCCAGGTTAAATTTCCTGCGCACCTCGATGATGTCTATGCATCATGGAAGTATTTAATAGAAGAAAAAGGCTATAAAGCAGAAGACCTCATTGTGCTGGGCGATTCGGCAGGCGGCCAACTGGCCCTCGACCTGACCGTGCGGCTGAAACTGCGCGGCGAAAAACTCCCCGGCTATCTCTTGCTTTGTTCGCCCTGCACCAATGCAAACTACAGTTTCCCGGCGCACAAGGACAATATACCGACCGATATTCTTTTCCCCAACGGCCTTACCACCCAGTTAACCGCAATGTGTGCCGATGAAAAGGATTGGAGCAACCCGGAACTTTCCGCCTACTTTGCAGATGTGTCAGGCTTCCCGCCGGCTTATTTTGTAACGGAAGATGAGGAAGTCCTCCGCGATGACACCCTGTATATGGCAGATAAACTCGACAAGGCCGGAGTTAAGGTTCTGGTGCGTATGTTCCACGGCACCTGGCACGACTTTGCCCTCGGCGTTCCGCAAGTCCCCGAAGCGCAACTGATGTTTAAAGATATGCGCGAGTTTATCAAGTAGATACGGCAACTAGAGCCCGAAGAGCCCCTTTGTCCTTACCCACTCCCCTTGCGCAAAAAAATGTATTTTTCTATACTGTTGGTATGCATATGAGTGGGATGAAAAAGATTTTCCTCATCGTTTTGGCAATTTGTATTGCCTCTGCGGCTGTTTCTACCGAAAGTTTTGTCTACACTCATATCGTGCACCAATGCAGCCACACCAGCCAATGCCCGGTCTGCCACGAGATACAGATTGCCCGGAATTTTCTGAGCAGCCTGGGCCTCCTGGCCTTTGCAGCACTGACTCTCCTTACTGTCTATAAAGCCGGTGAAGCAGTGAAAAAACTGCATCGAATATATAGCTTATCTTTTAATCTTGTCTTACTGAAAGTAAAATCCAATACCTGATACTTTTCCAATACTCATTTTTATAACTCACGCAAAGCTGCCAAGGCGCCAAGATAACTATCCTTTGCGGCTTTGCGCCTTTGCGTGAGCTTTTTTCTAAATACGGAGGATTTTATGAAGAAGATTATATATCTATTACTAATTATGATATGCTCCCAACTAGCATTTGCGAAAAGGAATACGGAACAGGTGCAGGCTGATAATGGCAAGCCCAATGTGGTGACCACTATCTTTACACCTTTCGATTTTACCCGTGCCATTACAGGCGGGGATGATGCATCGAAATATATCAACTTAAGGATGCTGCTCCCTCCCGGTTCGGAAAGCCATTCTTATGAGCCGACACCGCAGGACATTATTTCTGTGCAGAACAGTGATATTTTTATCTATGTCGGCGGCGAATCTGACGTCTGGGTCGACCGGATATTATCATCAATGGATACTTCTAACAAGATAATCATCAAACTGATGGAATGTGTGTCTGTTGTCGAGGAAGAAATTGTCGAAGGAATGCAAGATGATGAACACGACCACGAACATGAACATGAAGAAGGTGACCATAAAGAAGTGGTCTCGACAGGCTCGACCACCGGGGGTGAAGCGGTGGTTGAGCCTGTCGAAACCACTACCGAAACCGAGTATGATGAACATGTGTGGACTTCACCTTATAATGCCGCACTGATCGTGAATGTTATTACCAATGCGCTTTGCGAAAAGGACAGTGCCAATGCGGCTTACTATAAAGCAAATTCCGAAGGCTACATTGCAAAACTGAATCAACTGGATGCAGCATTTAAGGAAGTTGTGCAAAACGGTAAACGCAAGGTAATAGTCTTTGGAGACCGTTTTCCTTTCCGTTATTTTGCCGACCATTACGGCCTGGAATACTATGCCGCCTTCCCCGGCTGCTCCACAGAGACTGAACCCAGTGCTGCAACTGTAGCCTTCTTGATTGACAAAATAAAGGCAGAGCAAATTCCTGTGGTTTTTCATATTGAACTATCCAATGAAAGAATGTGCCAAACCATCAGCGAAGCAACAGGCGCAAAGATACTCTTGATGCATGCCTGCCATAATGTTAGTAAGAAAGATTTTGAAGGTGGTGCAAGCTATTTGGAATTGACGACGCGTAATGTTGATACGCTGCGTGAGGGGTTAAATTAAGATTCTCACGCAAAGCCGCAAAGGCGCCAAGGTGGCCTTCTTTGCGGCTTTGCGTCTTTGCGTGAGGTATTTATGATAATTTGTGAAAATGCGTCTTTTGCTTATGATAGAAATATTATAGTAAAAGACATAAACTTATCTATAGAAAGTGGCGACTATCTCTGCCTTGTCGGTGAAAATGGTTCGGGGAAAAGCACCTTGCTCAAAGGCCTGCTTGGTTTGTTAAAGCCCCTACAGGGCAGTGTTACTTGTTCTTTTTCTTCTATCGGTTACCTTTCCCAGTCTGCCGCTGCAAAAAAGGATTTCCCGGCCGGGGTGAAGGAGATTGTTCTTTCAGGCTTTTTAGGCAAAATGGGCTGGCGGCTCTTCTACAAGGCAGGGGAAAAACGCAGCGCATTGCAGAATATGGAAAAGGTTGGTGTTGCAGACTTGCAAAACCGTTGTTTTCGGGAATTATCCGGCGGACAACAACGGCGGGTATTGCTGGCGAGGACGCTGTGTGCATGCGATAAAACAGGGTTGCTTGCCCTCGATGAACCTGCCGCAGGATTAGACCCTGAAGCTACAGAAAATTTGTATCACTTACTCGGTCAATTAAATGCCGAAATGGGCATTACCATTGTAATGGTCTCACACGACATCGGTAATGTAGAAAAATATGCGGGTAAAATTATCAAATTAGAAAACGGAATAATTATAAATGGAGGTAATGAAAAATGATAAACACACTAATCGAAATGTTCAGTTACAATTTTTTGGTGCGTGCTGTGGTAGTCGGTGCACTGGTATCTTTGTGTGCAGCGCTTTTGGGTGTAAGCCTTGTGTTAAAACGCTACTCAATGATAGGCGATGGTTTAAGCCATGTTGGCTTTGGGGCACTGGCTATAGCAACAGCCCTTAATGTAGCGCCACTATCTGTGTCAATACCGATTGTGGTAGCCGCTGCCTTTTTGCTTTTGCGTTTGTCGGAAAACAGTAAAATAAAAGGCGATGCAGCCATTGCCATTATTTCAACCGGCTCCCTTGCCCTGGGCGTGATGA
Source organism: Spirochaetaceae bacterium (assembly GCA_031262035.1). Classification (GTDB taxonomy): domain Bacteria; phylum Spirochaetota; class Spirochaetia; order Treponematales; family Breznakiellaceae; genus JAISIL01. The sequence continues at coordinate 6,782 of JAISIL010000201.1, forward strand.
TAATCGCCTGGACCACCGGCATGAATACCGATGTCTGTAATTACCTTTTTGGCAGCATCCTTGCAATGAGTAAAAATGATGTGTATCTGAGTATTGCACTCTCGATTGTAGTCCTTCTTTTATTCATTGTCTTTTATCATAAACTGTTCGGCATCACCTTTGATGAAACATTTGCAAAAACAAGCGGGGTAAAAGTGGGCATCTTCAATATGCTGATTACCTTTCTAACGGCCATCACTATTGTGCTCGGCATGCGGATGATGGGAGCAATGCTTATCTCCAGCCTCATCGTCTTCCCGGCCCTTACCTCGATGCGTGTATTCAAAACCTGGAAGAGCGTTACTATTTCGTCTGCCATTGTTTCAATAGTCTGCTTCTTCATCGGTGTTGTAGTGTCCTATGTGTATGCCACACCAACCGGCGCCAGTGTAGTAATGATGAACATTGTGGCGTTTATCGGGTTCTGGGTGGTATCTAAAATTAATTTAAACCGCCAAGGACGCAAAGGACACAAAGTAATAAAACCTATCTTTGCGCTCTCTGCGCTCTTTGCGGTTTTATTTTTATCATGTTCAAAGAACCAACCTGTAGAAACAATCTCAGCACCTGCCCCTGCACCGATTGTCAAAGCAAAGCCAGTCGACAATTCGCCTATCGAGATAAAAGAAAAGATGTTTATTGCACAAACCAACGAGATATATCTGAATCAGGAAGACTATATAGGGCGGACAATCAAACTGGCCGGCCTCTTTATGCATAATCAATATACTAATATAGATGGCAGTGAGGGACCTGTTTACAATTTTGTCATTCGTTATGGCCCCGGTTGTTGCGGCTACGATGGCACTGCCGGTTTTGAAGCCTATTGGACGCCGCCTGACCAGGCAATTCCGGCGGATGACCCTGACGCCAATAAGCCCTACCCACAGATAAACGACTGGGTCATTGCCGAGGGAACACTGAAACAATATGCTGAAGATGATAACCCCAATAAGTTTTTGTATATAGACTTAAGCTCATTAACCATTGACAATGAAAACCGGGGTTCAGAATTTGTGTCTCAATGAAAAAACTGATATAAGCCCCAGCATGATTACTCCGCAGAGTATGATTGCCGGGCTGGTGGGAAGGTCGAAGATAAAGGCAGCAAGGAAGCCTGAGATATTCATCACCAGCCCGGCAATGGCCCCTGCTATAAGGACAGCCTTAAATGTTCTCCCTATTTTACGGGCGGCCAATGCAGGGATTATCGTCAGGGCGTCTACCATAAAGGCGCCGACCACCCGCATGGAAGCGGCAACGCTGAGGCAGACCAAAAGGATAATGCCAAAATAGACGGGAAAGGCATGCAGCCCCGAAGCCCGTGCAATATCACAGTCGTAAAGCACCACCTGTATCTCTTTATAAAAGACGATGATACAGATAAGGACGAGCGCTGCGATGATAATTGCACTGAACATATCCTCCCGGCTGAGCGAAAGTATGTTTCCGCCGAATATATTGAAGGCCGCTGCCGCCTGCACATTCGATTTGTAGAAAATGATAAAGGTAAGGCCGAGGCATAAGGTCATCACCAGCCCCAGTGCGCCGCCTGCCGATGTTTTTACTCCGCTACCGCCGTCATTTTTCCATGAAAGCAATGCAATACACACACCGGCAAGGAGGCAAGCGGCCATGCCGACCAATGCAGGAGAGGCGCCAAAGGCCATGCCGATTGCAGCCCCCATAAGGCCGGCGTGCATGATGGCAAAACGGGCAGGGAGGAGTTCAAGGTTCAGGATAAAAGTGCCGATTGCAGGAAAGGCGAGGCCCCCTGCAAGCAGTGCAATAAGCGCCCGGCTGAATACGGGAAGTGCAAAGAGAGCGAGCAGGTTATCAAGCATCATTAAACCTCCACTGCCTTTCCGTCAATAAAATGATACACCCGGTCGCAGTAGGCGCTTATTTCCCTGTCGTGCGAGACAATCACGGTGGTCATCCCCTGCCGCTTTGTCTCCTTTATAATCTGTTCAATTTCCCCTTTGCAATGGGCATCGAGGTTTGCCGTCGGTTCATCCATCAATAAAAGTTCTCCTTCCATAGCAAGGGCGCGGGCTATTGCCAAACGCTGCGCCTGCCCACCGGATAGTTCCCCTGCGAGTTGCTCTGAGAGCGGCAACAGCCCCACCGAATCGAGCGCCCGATCTACTGCCCGCCGGTCTGTATCATCAAGTTTTTTAAAAAGGCCCCGCATACCGCAGCGGGAAAGGGCAGCTGCTTCGCGCACCGTTAGCGGAATGCCCCCGCCGCCTGACTCCTGCGGAACATAGCCGATACGAAGCAGCGTCTTTCTGAATGTCCTTGTCCCCGGAACCGCCCCCAGCACCTTGAGCGTCCCGCTTGCCGGCCTGAGGAAACCGAGGCAGAGTTTGAGGAAGGTAGACTTCCCCGCACCATTTTCCCCAACAATGGCATTGATGCCACCGCTTTCTATAGAAAGAGAGAAGTCCTGTAAGACCTGCTTGGGCTTGCGTCCGGGGCGGGCATAACCCGCCTCTATATGCGAGGCGGATATAATCATCTAGCGGCCTTCAAGCAGTAAATCTGCATTATATTGAAAGACATCTTCCAGAGTTTTCGTGCCGTCCTTGCCGGGAAAATTGATAAACTGAAAGTATTTTGCACCTGGAAGCGATTCTGCAAGCCCGGCACCGGAAGGCCCGTGCCAGTTATCAATTATAATAGCCGGTTTTGCATTGATAATCTTGAGGAGCAGCGCCGGGGAAGGCTCGCCGGGGCCGTATTGTTCCAGCAATTCCCAGCCGGTCCATTCGGCAACAGGCGACTGCATCCGCTGAATGGCCGCAAGGCTCCCCTCAGGATAGACCGCATTGACCTTTTTCTTTAAGCCTGCAACAAAGGTGTTAAACGAAGCGGCCCATTTTTCACAGGCGGCTTCCGTTCCCAGGGCGGCGGCAACTTTCCGTGCCTCCCGAACGAGAATTGCCGGACTGTTTGTGCATTCAACAGTGAGGGTTTTAATTTTCCCCTCGCCTGCCGTTTCTGCAAGCCGTTCGGCAAAACCTTCCCAACCGGAATAGATAATCAGAGCGGCTTTCCCTGCGGCAAGAATATCCTGAGGGCTCATCTCATATTCGGCAGGATGCTTCATTTCGGCAGGGGCCAGCACCCGGATGTTTGTTGCCCCACCGGCACGGGCAATAGCCCCAACCCAGGTGGTAGATACCACAACCAGCTGTTCTGCCGACAACTGCGCCGCTATAGCAAGCAGCGCCAATAAGAGTAATTTACGCATAGTGTTCTCCTTTTATGAACAATATTATTGTAATACATTTTCTCGGCGGACATGATGAATCATGTCCCTACGGTCTGTAGGAGAACATTGCTTCCTGCAATGGGATTCTTTTCTGATACAATCTATATACTATGGCTGGGCCTTCATGACCTGAGCCATTTATCTTAAGCTATCTTCCCGACAATATATCTTACCGCATCGTCTATTTGTTTGCAAGCGGGGCAAAATCATTTAGAGCTCACGAAGCGATCGCGGCGGCCGCTGCGTGAGCTTTATTATGATTAACCGCGAACCACGCGAACCACGCGAACGGGCTTAGTTGCCGGTGTAGGGTCTTGAAAAGACATTATAACGAGGATCAGAAGGTGATTTTGCTAGGTTGACATAATTTATATTTACATCTTCGCTCATTTTAATGGCAAGTGGTGACGATAAGAAATAAACAGATAGATAAAACGATGTTCTAGCGTTATTAGAAAAAGAACCTAATGAGAAAGAACCTTTCCAATAACGGGCATATATTCCAGTCAAAACACTGTAAGTGGTGGTATTTGGTGTGGTATAAAAGTTTATCAGAGTGCTTTTGACTAAATCTAAAGCATCAATACCGTCAGTATAGCCTTTCTGTTTCCATTCGGCATAAACTATTGCTGGAATTATATTGGCACGAGTACTGATATCACTTATATTGGCAGAGGTAAAATCCGCAGATGGCAATGCTTCCAACGAAGTAACAGTAACTTCTTTTGCTTTATTAACCCCATTAAAGAAACCTTCATAACGTACTGTGTATTTATTATCGGCAGTTTTCGTTAAAGTTATATTATAAGAATCATTTGGCGATCCCTCTAATAGAAACATCACTTTATTAAATTCCGCATCCACCACCGCCACTATCCCTTCGCGCACAAACCCCTCTATCTCACCCTGGGTCACATTCCCGCGGTCGGTGATGTATTGCAACATGGACTGGTAGCGCGAGGTGTCCTGGCCCAGGAACTTCCCCACCTGCATCTCCATGTAGACGGCCGCGCCTGCCACCACGGGGATGCCGGGGGTGGATATGCCGGCAAAGTTCTGCGCGATGGTGTCGTCGCTGTAGTTTTCCGCATTGGCGGTGAGGGTGACAATTTGCTTGTAGTCGGCCAGGGCTGCGGATTTGTTGTTTTGCTCGAGGTAGGCACAGGCACGGGTGTCGTAAGCGTTTATGGAGTTTTTGTTGAGTTCAATGGCTTTGGTGGCGTCGGCGATAGCATTGATGTAATTTTTCATTTTATAATATGCCAAACTGCGGCCATCATAACCTCTTGCTTGCATTGTAGGATATTTTGATGTAATAACATTTGTAAAATCTTCAATGGCTTTGTTGTTTTCACCTTTCTGAATATATATTCTTCCTCGCCTTATATATCCCAATGTATAAGGGCGATCGTTAATTATTTTTGTCAAATCCTCTATACCTTTATCAAATTCCCCTAAGCTTGCATAACATGAACCGCGATACTCGTATGCTTTGCGCAGATTGGGATCAAGCTTGATTGCTTGGGTATAATCTGCAATTGCTCGGATGTAATCACCACTATTATCGTATTCTACAGCACAGTTCAAATACTCCTCCGCCGTTGTCGGCTCGCCTGTCGTCTGCGCAAATACACACACTGTGCAAAGTGCCATTAGTAATACTATGATTGTCTTTTTCATTTTGGTTCCTCCTTTGACAAAGTTCCGTTTTTAGCAGGAAGCTCTTTATGATTTTTTACCTCTTTTTTCAAGGCTTCCAGAAGCTCATTGTTTTTGGTTGTTGTCTCACGAATTTCATCCATGATAGAAAATCTCTCTATCAAATTAGATGTGGATATAAGTCCAAGGACAAACAAAAGAACAGGAATAAGTCCTTCTGGAGTGAAATGCTCGCTAAAAAACTGAAACACACCCATTGCAATTGATAACAGCGATGTTATACCAATAACGCAAATATTGATAATTGATAAATTGATTTTCTTTCTCTTTTTTACCGCTTTTCCTTTATTTGTCATCTTTTGTTTCATCCTTGTAAATAATTTCAATATTGAAAATTGAGAAATTAAATGCGGATATGGGCTGACCTACTGTTTGTATTTTCAGATTCTGTATTAAAATCTGTTCAAAAGATTGTATGTTGCCCCAAGGCTCCTGTGTCAGGTCTGAGAACTTAAATTCTATATCATCCGGGTTTTTAGGGGCATTAAAAATTTTTCCAAAGGTATTTCCATCTGTAACATTGCTTGTGTCCAGGCTAAAACGGTATTGTTTACCGTCTCCGCTAATACGCATTTTAATTCCTGCAATGTTGGATCTAAGAGCTTCAAGAGCTTTTGCATCCGGCTTTATTGCAATACCGGCATACCCATATGGATATTGTGTAGTAACCCGTCCTTTAACATACAAATACTTCTCTGTTGTTGCGGCTCCGCTATTGTCCTTCTCTTTCATACGTATCATTGAAGAACCTTTCATATTGTTGTCCCTGTCCGAATACGGATACACAGTAAAGACGCCAGCGTCTGTTACCAAAGGCCATGATTCGACTGATTTTCCCCGATTACAGTTAGCCAGCAGAATCATAACTGCCACCATAAGGAAAATACTTCCTTTCATCATTTTCTTCATACAATGCCTCCTATAGCAAATGTGTAATATATATTTACATGAGCCCTCTATAGGGCGCTATGCCTTGATTGAGATTGGGATTATTATAGCATATTTATTGAAATTCGTCAAGCAGCATGGTAAAAAAAATCGGTGGCGGAAAAAATCCGGTGGTCTCGACAGGCTCGACCAGCGCAGAGGCATCCAAAAAAGTGCCAGGCACTATCTGGTTTCGAACGACGCAAACACCGCGAACAGATTGTCGCAATTGCAAAGCCGTTCGCGTGGTCGACGCATACATGCGTCAGTCGTTCGCGGTTAATATTTAAGAAATATAGGTTTTCGGAGGGGCGTATGCTGTCCGGAAAGAAGAAGTAGTCAGTAATTAAAAATTCGAGCATAGCGTTCGGGGAGGGAGAGAAAAAGGGCGGGGCCTGTCAGGATTTTCTCCTCATAAAACATGATTCGCAGTTATGGTTGCACCGTTCCGCTACGCTTCACTATGCAACCTTTGTACGCTCACGAA